>CAYNGE010000013.1:3139-19098 GCA_964396865.1 uncultured Planctomycetales bacterium | reverse complement strand
GACCTGACGGGTCAGTCCCAGTTTTTGGACCAAATCTTGGAGCTGACCGTTTAATTCATCTCTGCCGATTAATACCAGCTTGGCATCCGGAAAACGCGGGGCTATTTGACCAAAACTTTCTATTAAATACCGATGGCCTTTAATAGGGCGCAGATTGGCCACGTGCATGATCACGGTGTCCTTGCCCCCAAGCCCCAGCTGTGCCCGCAGTTGCGCCTTATCGCCCGTGCTTTGGAAAGAATCCACCCCATTGGCAATCACCTCAATCTTGTCAGGAGGGACATTTTCTGTCTCGATGATCATCCGCTTGATGGCTGATGTGACCGCGACAATTTTATTGACCCAGGGGGCGATCATCCGGTAGGCCATGACATGAGATTTTTTGCGCCAGAAACCCATGTCCCTGCGGTTGGAAATAATCGACCGCACGCCGGCCCAATGCCCCCAAAACGTTCCCCAGATATCGGAACCGAAATGGTAGGTCAAAAGCACATCAATGGAATGGCGGCGAAGGAACAAAAAAAACCTAACACCTTGGATTATGCCCGATAAACCATAAATACGCCTCACGCGGAAGATCTTCAGTTGGCAGCCAATGGATCGGACAAAAGCGGCGGACGTTTCTCCGCGGGCCTCCTGGCTTGCGATAAAAACATTATATTGGGTCTTGGGCAAATACCGGGCCAATTGGAAAATTTGTTTCTCTGCGCCACCGGCAATGTCACCTAAACAATCCGTCAAAAGTACGATATTGGTTCTACAAGTCATAGTAGCGGAGTTTCTTCTTTTTTTTCTGTCCCATATTAGGGGACACGATTTTTATTTTTTCTTGTACTTCAACTTTAGGCAAGGGATCCGGACTTTGGGCCAGAATAATAAGACGGGCAGCTAATCCCGCAAAAACCCACAAATAAGCGCCTAATTCAAAATAGGCCCAACGGTCACCAAAAAGATTGTTGACCATAAAAACAACAATGCAAGCCATAAGCCCTAATCCCATGCCCTTACTTAGATCATCTTCCCCCTTTTTATATAAAATATATCCTATGCGCAGAAAACATAAAATGACTATTAAAAAGATAGCAAGCCCTATTAATCCCTGTTCCGTAAGATATTTAATATATATGTTGTGGGTATCTCCCAGGGCCAGACCTAAAGTATGGAAAACTCCAAAACCGATGCCCGTTAAAGGACTTTTTTGAAACAACGCTAAAGCCTGTTTCCAAATGACAATGCGCTCCTGGGAAGATACGTCTAGTTGCCCATATTCGTCTTTCGTTTGTTTTATACGTTCAACGACTTTCTCAGGCAAGATCGATTGCCACAATAAACCTACAAGAATTAAAATAATTAAAAATTTCCTATTTTTGAAAAGAAATAAGAAAAACATTCCCGCAAAGAGCCCTAAGTAAGCTCCTCGGGAATATAAACAGAGAATGCAAAAAATATTGATAAGGATCATTATAAATAATAGCCATTTGATCTTCTTTTCTTTTAAAAATAAAAAAACGCTCATCATGATAACAGTGTACCCGTTAAAGAAAGCAGCCACTTCATTGGGTCCCAAAAATTGAAATGTTCCAGAAATCTTTTCACGGGAAATCAAGGCAGAATACCAATGGATCTGATGCATCGTATAATATTCCACTAAAAATATCGCGCATATCATGGTCATAAGAATACGTTCGATCCACACCCGGTCCCTAACATGATTAAAGGTAATAAAAAAAAGCAGCGGCATTAAACAAAAATTTTTCCAATTTTTTACTCTGTCATCGGAAAAGCTTAAAGAAAAACCTTTATGAAGATAGTTGCTTCCTAATAATAATGAAAAAAATGTATAAAGAAGCAACACTACAAGAATGGAATTGATGACCGAATGCTCAAACAATGGCTTTTGTTGATTTAAAACAGAAATAAACCAACCCAGCATGGCGCCTAATATGAGGATATCAATAAATTGGTTGCCTAATGGGAATTCTTGAAGTCTATCTGCAATATTACGTAAAGGGATCAAAAAAATTACTAGTAAGAGTGGCCATTGCCCTTTACCAGCCAGTCCCATAAAAAATAAAACAATCCCTAATGCATATAACGCCAAAGGAGCAAGGTGTTTGATTTGGGAAAGAAAAATACCCATATTTAGCTTTGCCTCATGATTTTTATACTAACTATATAGAAAAAGAGAAAAGTCTTACTAAATCAACAGCAAAATTGGCCAATGGTAATTGTGAACCGGCTCTTTTTAAAGCCCAAACATCTTGCGCCCTTTGATTGTTCCCATAACAACAAGTACTGATACTTTCGAATCCAATCTGCCGGCAATATTGGGCAAGCTCCATGCTAAAATCTTCCTCACGGCCATTGGGATACGCGAAATGACGAACCCTTGTGCCCAATTCCTTCTCGATTTTTTCTTTAGAAAAGGCTACCTCTTCTTTTGCTTCTTCCATTGGAATTTTAGATAGGATGGGATGCTTAACCGTGTGCGCCCCAAAAATTATTCCTGCATCCGCCATCTCCCGGACCTGATCCCAACTAAGCATGGTGGCGCCGAAATTGACCGGAGGTCTCCCGAGGCGCCGCGCTATTTCATCAATATATTCATCCCGTTTCTTTGTGCTGAAATCTTTCAATTTTTGCTTAAAACACAAATACGTCCGCCGTTTTGCTTGCCAACTGCTCAGATCAAATTCTTCTACTGAATATAATTCTTCAAAAACTAATTTTTTCACCCCAGTATTTGTGATTAAATATAACAATTTTTCAGTCCAAATTTTTTGTTCCGTCCCAACAAAACCTGTTACCAAAAAAATCGTTGCGGAAGCACCATTTTCTTTGAGGACAGGAAAAAGTAAGTCATAGTTATCCTTATACCCATCGTCTATAGTGATTACGATCGTTGGTTTCTCAAAAATTTTCTTTTCATTTAAAGTTTTTACAACAGCATCCAGGGGGACGACACAAAAATAACGCTTAAGAAATTTTAACTGCGCACCAAAGTCATCTATGGCCACCCTCACGACCGGCACGTCCTCCATCGTTTTTACGCCTGGCCTCATAAAACCATGATAATTGAGAATCACTGCCGGATACTCTTTACGCCTCAGAAAAAAATATTTTAAATAAATATGCAAGGCCCCGGAATAATAGACCAAAAAACAAAAAACCATTTTTAAAATTCTTTTGGTAATCATACTTTTACTCCTTGCGCGAGAAAAGACGGCCATATATCTTCATCGCAAGTTCCTTCGGGAAAAACAGTTTAATAAAAACTCGAACTTTTTTTTCCAGACATGCTAAAAAATACACAGAATTGGAGCGCCAGAAAGCGGCGTTGACCGTCATCCGGCTATCTTTCGTCCAGAGAAATTTATATTCTTCATCGCCACCAAGAAAATCAAACTCTCGGTATTTATTCAAAATAGCATGTTCCAGGACCATGTATATCAATACGTTTCCCGCCCTGGCATTTGACCACGCCGGATCGAACCCCACCGAATAACAATATATCTTACCCTTATAGATAAAATTGTACTGGCCGGCTATGCGCTCTTTGTTGACATTCAGAAATGTTAAATAACACCATCCTTTCTGAAAAAAAATTCTGGAAATCACAGAATGAAATGCTAGATATTGTTGCCGCTGGGCATTAAAGCTTCCTTTTTCATTTTTCTCCTGCTGCCGTATCTGATGCAGATGAATAAAATCGGCCATATTGCCCTCAAGGTTCTCGGGTGATGTGATGACCTCTAAATAGGTTTGATGTTGTTTGCATAGTCTGTTTTTATAATTACGGGTATTCAACCTAACTTTTTTACCCAAGCAATTAGACAAGTCATCTGTAGTAACAGGCAAACTTATAAAAGGATTGGGTCCTTCCTCATATATATTTACCTTTCTTTTCTTCTCGGCCCAGTATTCCCGGCACCAGCGTAAATTCTCTGATTCTTTTTTCATGTGAATGAAGTTTAAAACATCCCAGCGGATATTGGGATTATTGAAAAGTTCATCCATGAATCGGCGGACTAACTCTCTTTCCCTTCCCTTTATTAAAATGAAATCAAGATATTCAGAGGATACCCCGCTAGACGCACAAAATTCAAGGTGCGTGTAGCTGCGCAAGCCAAAAAATCTTACTTTCTCTGTATAGAACGGCGCAATGCCGATGATCCGGCCGGCTTCTTGGGCAACCAAGATAACAAGCCTTTTTGATTTCCTGAAATGCTGCCACCACTCCCAAACCCATTCCCAAGTAAGGAAAATAGTGTCCGCATTTGAATTATCAAGCAGATCGTTCCAAGAATCTTTAAGCTTGATAAATTCTTCCTCGCTATCAATGATCCGTATTGAAAGTGTTTTGGATGTTTCGTTCATCTATATCCTTTCAATGACATTGCGACTTCTTTAAAAAGCGTTTCTGTTTCCTTAACATTACGCCGAATATCAAAAAATTCTTCTGCCCGAATCCGCGCATTCCTTCCCATCTCTTGACGTTTCTCGGTATCCTGCGCAAGCAGGATTATTTTCTCAGCCATCATCTGATAATCACCCGGGGAAACAACAAAACCGCTGAAATTATCCAATGTTGTTTCTCCCAGGCCTGAATTTTTTGTCACAACCGTCGGTTTCCCGCATGCCATGGCCTCAAGGGTAGCAATCCCCATTCCTTCACGCCACTCATTGGGACAATGCACGAATATATCACTGGCCTTAAAAATATCCGCTATGTCGGTGCGCCAGCCTGTAAAAATAACATTTCTCTCCAGACCAAGCCGCTTTATTTCTTCTTTCAATTGTTTCTCTAAACACCTGGATTCAGGATTAACAGCCCCCCCTACAATCAAAAACACTGCTTTAGGGGTTTGCTTAACAACCAAGTTTGCCGCCTTCAGAAGATCAAGATGGCCTTTCCCTTCACCAAAGCGAGAAACTGAGCAAGCGACAAATTGTTCTGGTGGAATATTAAATTCATTGCGTATTTTTATATTATTCCCTGATGGTTGAAAATCATCAAGGTCAATGCCCTCATAAATAGTGACCATTTTCTTATAAGGCAGACCATTCTCTTGATGGAAATCGGCTTCACTCTTCGATGAGGCGATAAAAAGATCCACATACTTTGAAAAAAAACGCTGTATTCGGGTCACATTCACAGATGTGCCCGGCCCTGATTTGCGAACAACCAGGGGAATGCTGGTAAAATGTGCCGCCAAAACTGCCGGTATGTTACAGGTATTGATGACATCACTGCTGAGGAGTATGATCTGAATCCCTTCACCATGAATAAGATTGCATACCGTAAAGGCCTGTGGCAAATATTCAAAAATAACTTTCAGGACAAACTTCCCGCGGACGATCAATCTGTCAAAACCGTTTTTTACTATAACGGGAAGAGGGCTTCTGATACTCTTTGCCTTCTTTCTCAAGAACCTGACCGGTATTCCCAATGCACGAATGTCATTGATCTTGGAAGCACCCGTATCCTGATAAAACAGAACAATTGGCTTAACTTGATTGCGATCAATATTTTTTAAAAAACTATAAAGATAAGAACAAGAACCGCCATGACCCGAGCCCATATCTGTAAAAAGTACGCTTAGCATGTCCCTTATCTCATTTTAAAAAAGCTAGTTTAAATTTTCCGTTTATAAAATAAAACTCTTTTATTACAAAAAGATATCCAATATAAATAACAAGAGAAAGTAAGGTCATTGTAGTTAATTCTATCGTTATTGTTGTTGCTAAAACCATTCTCCAAATGCTTAATAGAACAATTAATACGGCAAATAATTTCGTAGCTGATAAAAGCGCAGATCTTAATTCACCCCAATGGGCTGAAATTAACTTTAACACCACTCCCATATTAAATAGGACCCAGAAGATGGCTTGTATGGTATAAGCTAAAGAGACTCCACTGATCCCATGGGTAAGGCCTATAAGCACTGCTATTATCACAATAAATGTTCCTAATAACCCTAACTTAAGCTGTAAATCTGCTTTTCCCTTTGATAAATATATCGTTCCTGCAGTGGTCCCTATAGATTGCGCTATCCCACAAAAACAGAATATCCTTATTAAAATAACGATCGGCTTCCACTTTCCTCCTAAAAAAACATCCACTATTTCAGGAGCAACACAAAATAACCACGCCATTAAAGGGAAGGTGATCAAAGAAATAGCTTTGACCATTTTTAAATAAAAGGTACGTACTTCTTCCAAATTATCCTGGATCTTGGAAAAGGCCGGAAACATGACCTTGCTGATAACCCAAGAAATGTTTTGCAATGGGTATAACATGATCTTATAAGCCAGGGAATAATATCCCAAAGCCTCTGAACCGAGAAATTTGCCGATCAAAAGTTGGTCTACGTTTCGAGAAAAATAATTAAGGATATTAAATCCCGTTAAATTAGCACTGAAATGGAAGATGTCTTTTATGTCGGTGATGGCAAACTCTAATTTGGGCCGCCAAGGAGAAAGGGTCCAAAGTAAAAAAGCATCGACTGCTGTATATGCAAGGAGTTGAAAAACCAGACTCCACACACCAAAACCATGATACGCCAAAGCTATACCAACGGTCCCCGCTAAGATCACGGCGATAACATCCCGTATAGCTAAACTTTTAAAATCCATTTGTTTTGTAAGAATAGTTTGTTGAACTATTGTAAAAGAAGAAAATAAAAAATTGAAAGCAACAATAAAAAGAATGGATTTTAATTCCGGCTTTTTGTAAAACCAGGCGATGAGCGGCGAAGTGGCTATGAATATAAGAGTAAGCCCGATACCGACTATAATATTTAGCCAAAAAGCCGAACAATAATGGCGGTCATGGGTGTCTTGTTTCTGTACAAGCGCACCAATCACTCCCATTTCACTGAAGATCATGGCAAAATTAGTAAAGACTGTGACCATGGCCAGTGTCCCAAAATCATTAGGTGATAAAAGCCGTGCAAGAATAGTAGTAATGGTTATTTGGCTTACCTGTTTGCCTCCCTGGGAAAGGAATGACCAGAACAATCCTTTAAATGTTTTTTGACGAAGATTCATTTTGGACGTCTTTTTCAAAGAAATTATTTGTTAAATTTTTTCTTAAAATACTCTACCGTATATTTTAATCCCTCTTCAAAGGTGACTAATGGCTGATATTTGATCTTCTGCCGGATCTTGGATATATCCGCGCTGGTCCTAAATACATCCCCTGCCCGCACGGGTAAAAATTTAGGCGATATGTTCTTTCCGATGATACGGTTTAATGCATTTACTAATTCTAAGACCGTGTTATCTTTTCCGTTGGCCACATTAAAAACTTCATGTTTAATGCCGGGCGTTGTGGCTGAAAGAATGTTAGCGGAAATAACATTTTCAATATAGGTAAAGTCTCTGGATTGTTTACCCGTCCCGAAAATCGGCGGAGGTTGGTCATGCAGGATACAATGAATAAATTTGGGGACAACCACGGCGTATTCGTCATCTAAGGCCTGTTTGGGGCCAAACACGTTAAAATAACGCAGGCACACTGTCGGTACACCGAAAAATTCAGAAAAAATGCGGCAATAATACTCACCGGCAAGCTTGCTTAAGGCATAGGGTGAAATTAAAAGCGGCAGGTGCTCTTCTTTTTCCGGAAAGTTAGTGGTGTCCCCGTAAATAGAACTTGAGGAAGCAAAAACAAACCTTTTAACTTTATGTTTGGACGCCGCTTGCAGCATACGCAAAATCCCATCGATGTTGACCCTGTTGTAACTTAAAGGGTCCTCCATGGATTTAGGCACAGAACGTAAGGCTGCCTGATGAAGCACGTAATCCATGCCGTGACAGGCACGATCGCAATCCGCGGGATTGGTGATGTCTCCGCGAATAAGTTCAAATTGATCTTTACCTAATCCCTTCGCAAAATCTAAATTTTCTTCTTTCCCGGAATAAAAATTATCCAGCAC
This sequence comes from uncultured Planctomycetales bacterium, assembly GCA_964396865.1. GTDB lineage: Bacteria > Omnitrophota > Gorgyraeia > Zapsychrales > Fredricksoniimonadaceae > JABDGZ01. The sequence goes on along the minus strand of CAYNGE010000013.1, from coordinate 11,158 downwards.
ACGGACAAAGTGTCCCTGGCCGGTTAAATACTGGGCAATGCTTGAGCCGATAAACCCCGCTCCGCCTGTGATTAAATATTTACTCATTCGTTTATCCTTTCTATTAATATTTTATAGTCAGAGATTGCTTCGCCGCTTCGCTTCTCGCAATGACTTGGTTTATAAATACCGGTAAATATAATCGGGAACAAAATATTCAATGCCGGTCAGAACGTGCCCGATAATTTTTGCGTGGGCTTGATTAAGCAGTTCACCGCTGCGGCGTACGATCCCCCGCTGGGTCTCTCCAGCCCGGATGACTAGTATTACCCCATCCGCTTGCGCGCCGATAATAACCGCGTCAGTGACGGGGATAACAGGAGGCGTATCAATCAAAATGTACTCAAACTGTGGACGTAGCTCTCTTAAAAGATCATTCATTCGCGCAGAAGCCAAAATATCTGCCGGCTGCGATGCTACTTGGCCCGAAGAAATAAAACTTAAATTTTCAATATCAATTTTAAAAATTATTTCGTCTAATGTGACCTGACCGGTTAAATATTCGCTTAATCCTGCATAATTCTCTACCCCTAAATATTTGACCATTTTACCTTTACGCATATCGGCATCAATCAAAAGGACCTTTGGTTTGTGGATGGCTTGGGACATAGTAATGCCTAGGTTAAGCGCTGTGACTGATTTACCCTCAGACGGAATGGAACTGGTGATGGCAATAACGTGTGGTGGTTTTCCTTTGTTAAGGGAAAGCAAATTAGTTACCAGGCTTTTATATTGTTCAGAAACTATCGACTTATTGTCAAAATAAGGGACCAGCCGGGCATCCATATCGGATTCTTTCATTTTGCGCGCCATAACAGGCTTTTGCTGGTGGATTTTAATGACTTTATCCAGACGTTCAAAGCGTTCCTTGGCGGCTTTTTGGAGGGCTTCCGATATTTTTCCCATAGATTCTTCCTTTTTATTGCTTATTTAAGTTATGGATATATCTATCCAAAAAATCAATCTCCTGTTTATCATCGAGAATGGCCTCTTTGAGATGGCCATAAAGTTCTTTTCTGTCTTCAGTTTCTTTATTAAGACGGGAATTCAATGCACGCATTTGAAGCTCTGCAAGGCCTTTATTTTTATTGACCAAAGCCGTCAACTCTTTGATTTTTGTTTCCTGTATTTTTTTGACCCCCGAATTGGTCATGGCGATCAAAAGGGCCGTCAGGCCCATTACAACGGCCACGGCGCAACCGGCGGCAAGAAGTCCTGTGACCCACCGGTCATTGGCGGGCGGCACCTCCGTAACAAAAAACATGTCCTGTCCTTTTTGCACTATACTGCTCTCTCTTATTTCCTGGACCTTATTTAATGCCCTTGATATCTGGCTCATGCGTATTCCTCCGCTTTTTGACGCCCGAAACGCTCCATGGGAGCTTCTTCAATGACTTCTTTGACAATGCGATCATCGATTGTGGGGGTTTCGGTAATATAACCGGTCAAAAAAGCACTGTCGCAAATCTGGTTGATCAGACGCGGCACCCCTTTAGAAAATTTATACACCCATGCCAATGCCTCTTCCGTCATATATTGGTGATCACTGCCGCTGGCTATTTTTAAACGGTACAAGACATATTCTTTGGTTTCTGTTTCTGTGAGCGGAGTCAAATGAAAATAAACAGCGACACGCTGACGCAGCTGTTCTAAACGATTTAAGGCCAGGATCCCTTTAAGTTCCGGCTGTCCAAGCAAGATAATTTGAATAAGCTTTTCTGTTTCAGTCTCCAGATTAGACAGCATGCGGATCTCTTCCAACACGGCCGGTTTAAGATTTTGGGCTTCGTCAATAATAAGGACTACGTTATTATCTTGTTTGATCTGTTCGATCAGATAGGTATTAAGCGTCGATAATAGTTTGGCTTTTGATCCATTTGAAAATTCAATCTCCAAATCTTCCAAAACCATTGTCAGCAAATCTTTGCTGTTTAAATGGGTGTTTGTAATAAGAGCGACCTGGGTATGCCTGTCAAGCCTGCTTAATAATGTACGGCAAACGGTCGTTTTGCCTGAGCCGATCTCACCGGTAATCACCACAAACCCTTTGCGCTGATTAATGGCATACACCAAACTGTCCAAGGCCTCGGTGTGTTTGTGGCTGGCAAAAAAGAACCGAGAATTGGGCGTCAGGTCAAAAGGATTTTCTTTAAAACCGTAGAATTGGTTATACATATATTTTTACCTAAAAAAATGACGGATGTTGACAAACATGCCCGTCAGAATGATCATGGAGGCCCCTGCCAGAAACATCCAGGACAAAAGACGCGTCTGGCTTTGCTGTTGAGCCCGGATCGATTCAACCGTATTGATCTTAGAAATGGCCCCCAACAAAGGAACATCTAAATAAACCGAGGCTTCGTGCACATCTAAAAACGATTTGTCCAGAAATTCCATGAAAAATATCAGGGTGGCCCCAACGCCCAACCCTAAAAACAGGCCTAGCAAAGACACCAATATTTTATTAGGTCTAACGGGTCTTACTGGGACCCTGGCATCTTCGATAATCGTGTACCTTGTCCCTTCTTTGGAAGATTGCAGCCTCTGGGTAATTTTGGCTGTTTCCAGGCGTTGCAGCAGGTTGCTATAAATGCTTTCATTTACAGTCACGTCACGAGCCATGACAGTATCAATTTTGTCCATGAGCATGACTTTATAAAGGTCTTTGTCGTTAACAGTGGCAGTATTATTGATATTTTCTGCAGTGGAAGTGATGGTTTTTTGACCGATATTGGCCAAGGCTTGCTGAATTTGAGTGACCATCGGATTGGTTGTTTCTGCTGAAAGTCTGACGTCTTGCGAATATTCCAAATTCTGGGCTTTAAGCTCCTGCATTTTCTTATCGATCTGTCTTCTTAATTCTATCACCTGAGGGTGCATTTCCGTGGAATCCACCAACAGTGTATTTAATTTATCTTTAAGGTCCGCGATTTCCGCTGATTTTATTTTTCCCAGGTAGACATGCAGTTGCTCTTCTATGAATTTGATGGCATTGGAAGTCTCGCGGTTCTGGGCAACTACATTGCCGCCAATGAAAATGTCGATCACATTTTTGACAACCGCTTGGGCTTGCTGTGGATTGGTTGAAATATAAGAAATTTCAATGATGTTCCCGTCAGGTTTAAAATAAATTCTATTCTGAAGCCTATTGATAAATTGTTCCAATTCAATTTGAGAATGAATATTCTTGCCTAATTTCAAACGCTTGACTAATTCATTCAGGCTGTCCCAGCCCAGCATGGTTTCTTTGATGGTGGCAATACGCTGCACCGCAGAGGTGGCAACGGCAATATTGTTTAAAAGCGGGTTGTCGTTCTTTTCCTCTTCCACCAAAATTTTCATGGAAGAAAGGTATTCTTTGGGCAAAAGCATGGATGTACAAAAACCTAAAACTAACCCAATAAAGGCAGGAATGATGATAAACCATTTGCGCCGAAAAAAAACCTTCAAATATTCTATGATTCCATGATGCATTTCGTCCATGATGTTTATCCTTTTTGGTTTAAAATGCTGCTACAGCTGCTCCAGCTCCCGCTACTTGAGAAACAGGTTCAGTTACAGGATTTATATACCGCATAGCTTTAGCCAAAAAAGTAGCAGGCACGTACAAACAGTCCCCCGGGTGTAATACATAATTCTCCCGCAAATCCCCTCTATAAAGCAAAGCCTCCACATTAACTTTCTTTCTTATAACTTTTCCGTTCACGGTAGGAGTAAATATGGATGCGCTATCAGTCGCAGATGTTCCTATTTTAGGTAATCCTGCCTCCAATAAAGCATCCCGTACGGTGATGGTGTCCCCGTGCATGGCAATCCTTCCTGGATGTTCAACTTCCCCCACAACATAGACAATTTTGCTATTATAGCCGGAAATTTTTAGGCTGATTTCAGGGTTGAGGATATAAGTGGATAACTTTTTAGATAAGAATTTAATGGCCTGTTCTTTGGTTAAACCGGCTAAAACTATATCTCCCACAAATTCATATTGGATCTTCCCCTCTTTGTTAATGGTGTACTGGCCGCTGACTTCCGGATGGCGCATAACAACGATATCAATTATATCGTCAGGCCCTAAAGTATATTTGCTGTCTTTGTCTATATAAGCGGTAGCTCCCGCAAAACTTTTAAATTCCCCCGTGCTCATGGTTGCTTTGATTTTATCTTGATCGATGGGCTTTGTTGTGACAGATGCTTGCCCTACGGCTTCCCCTTGAGCAGGATCTTGATGTTCTTTATAATTTAACTGGTCCAAAGCTTGTTGCGCATAACCCGAAGGAATAAATACCAAACCTAATAGGACGGTCATTGTTAAAATTAAAATCTTTGATGTTTTCATAATACCCAACCTCCTTTTAAAATGTGTCTACTCTGCTTCAATAAGAATTTCATGCAATTGGCGTATTTGAGCAAGGTCATCTTCATCATAAACCCGCCAGCTTCGCCAATCACGCTTGGGCTTTCTGATTTTTCCCATTTTTTCCCATCTCATAATGGTTTTGGCGCTGATACCCACAATTTGGGCTATCTCAGTAATAGTCATGCGCCTTTTGATTTCAGCTGTAATCATAATATCGATCTCTTTGGTTAGTTACCCAACATATAGCAAATAGCGTACCAGTTTATAATTTTAATATCAATTATGTGCTAACTGCTTCTTTGCTATAGGGTTAGGATATTTCTCCAGATAATTTAGGTCATACCGGATTTTACCAACTGTTTAAAAGAATAGACACTACTGTCCAGGAAATACCATGACAGGGGTGGAAATTACAGCTCTCATTTGCTATTCTTTTAAAATATGGTATATTGATTTTTATGCGTCTTAATACGACCAGAGTCCAAATTCAAAAACCTATTTTTTCTCTATCGCTTGAGAAATCTATTGCGATGCTTCTTCTGTCTCATGCAGAATTGACCGCCAGCATTGATCAAGAATTACAAAATAATCCTTTATTAGAAGCTGAGGCTGCGCCCACAGAGCAATCTCAAGAAACTCAAGGCCCCCCCATTGATTTGGACCGCATCAATGCTCTTATCAACCTCTCTTCTCCTAATATATCAAGATCTGCCGAGCAGGAAGAGCAGGAATTCGAACCCTCTTCCATGGCAACAAGCACAATGACGCTGGAAGATCATTTATTCCAACAACTATATTGGGAGATCTCTGATCCGCAAAAGAGAAAGATCGGTGAATTTATTATCGGCAACCTTGACAAAGACGGTTTTCTGCTTTTAACCTGCGAAGAAATAGCGGAAGCTTTGAATATACGAGGCATCTCTGACGTTCAAGAGGTCCTTGATTCCATTCAAAATTTTGAACCCCTGGGTATAGCCGCTCAGAATTTGAAAGAGTGCTTGATCGTCCAACTGCATAGCCGTCAATCCCCTTATCGTGATCTGGCTATGCGCATTGTTGAGGAATATTTAGATGATCTGGGACACAAGCGGTATGTGGCCCTAAGTAAAAAACTCTCCGTTCCTGCCGAAGAAGTCGCTGCGGCCGCGGATCTGATCACTTCCCTTGAGCCTAAGCCCGCGCGTAATTATCGTACTATCGATCCGACCATTTACGTTGCGCCCGACCTTTACGTCCGTAAGAATGAGGAAGGAGAATATATCATTGAAACAAATAAAAGCGGCTTACCAACCCTTAAGATCAGTCAAACGTATCGTAATTTGCTTAATCAGCCTAATTTATCCAAGGAAGACCGTAATTTTATTAAGGAAAAAATCGCTCATGCCGTTAATTTTATTAGAAGTATTGAGCAACGCGGTGAGACCTTAACGGCGATTGCCAACTACATTTTAAACCGCCAAAAAGAATTTTTTGATGGTGAGAACCCTGCTCTTACCCCCATGACACTCAAGGATGTGGCGGCGCATTTGGACAGAAATGAATCAACCATTTCCCGCGCCATCAACAACAAATACATAGATACGCCGCAGGGACTTTTCCCTATGAAATTCTTTTTCTCCCATAACGTGTCACGGCAAAGTCAGGAAAATGTTTCGGCGCATACAGTTAAAGAAGAGTTGGCTCAATTGATCGCGGAAGAAAATAAAAAATCCCCTTTGTCCGACCATGATATTGAAGTCTATTTTAATTCCAAAGGCCTTCATCTGGCCCGCCGAACAATTACCAAATACCGCCAGTTATTAAATATCCCCCCCGCCCATCTGCGGAAATGACCCTGTTATTTTTGAAGGAATCTTTTCAGGTATTTGGCGGAAGCGTCATCCATTTTAGAAAAATAAATAGCAAAACCTTCTCCCGGAACGAAGCGAGAAACGCGGGCCGATCCTTGCATGAGAGGATGGACATCATCTGGGGAAGACTGGATGGCAAATCTAATTTCATCACCGGTTTTCAAAAAAATGTTGCTTTTGATCTTTATAAACGCGCTACTTAATGAAATATCCTTAAGTTGTCCCTGCACGGTGACCTGCGACCCGACGCTGATCATGACTATAAACTCAGTGTTGAGGCGAGGCTCCCTGCGCTGTTCATTATTTTTTATCGGATCGATCATTAGCGGGCGTAATCATCTTGAATGCGGATAATATCATCCTCCGCCAGATATTCTCCGCAGGCAACTTCAATGAATACGAGCGGGCTCTCATACGGATTGCCGATGCGGTGTACCACGCCCATAGGCACATCCACGACACTGCCCGGACCCAGGGGAATTTCTTCGTTATCTACAATGGCTAATCCCTGTCCCTGCACGACAACCCATTTTTCTGAACGGTATTGATGTTTTTGAAGACTCAGGCGCTTCTTAGGGTTGACTTCCACCCGTTTGACCCAAACGCCGTCTTCTTGATAGAATTTTTGATATTTACCCCAAGGGCGTGTAGATTCTTCTAGAAATTCCATATTTTTAACCTAAGCATATGGGACTAAGTTTCTAACGCTAGTATAAGCGTTTTTTGAAGAACATCAAGTTCCTTTGACGTATGGCAGCTGGAAATAAACAATGCTTCCAGATCTGCCGGCGGCCAATAAATGCCTTTGTTTAATAAATAATGAAAGATCCGGCTGTAAAGCTCCCTGGAAGACGCCCTCTTGGCATCCGTATAATTATAAACCGGTTGGGTTCGAAAACGCAAGCTCAGCATGGATTTGTAACCGCTTAAATGGGCGTTGATCTTATGCAGGGCAAAGGCACTGTTGGTATCGACGACAAATTTTTCTGCCAGCGTATTTAATTTTTTATAAGTTTGTAAAGTCAGGTTCTTTAATACGGCCAAACCCGCGCGCATGACAACCGGAGTGCCTGAGAATGTGCCGGCCTGGTAAACGCCTCCCAGAGGAGCTAAGTGTTTCATAATGTCACGCCGGCCGCCGTAAGCGCCTACCGGAAATCCCCCGCCTATGATCTTGCCAAGACAAGTCATGTCAGGAATGATCCCCAGGTCCGTCTGAGCGCATCCTAAATTGGTGCGAAAACCGCTCATCACTTCATCGAAGATCAGCACAATATTATATTTTTTAGTCAAAGCGCGCAGGTTTTTAAGAAAATCTTTGTCCGGGTTAATGACGCCCATATTACCGGCCACCGGTTCTAAAATGACACAGGCGATCTCCGCATGATGGCGATCGATCGCATTATGCAAGGCGGTTGGATCATTAAAGGGCAGGCTTAAGGTCTCTTGAATGTGCGAGCGCGGGACTCCCTGGCTTGATGAAGCCGCAAGAAAAGCCACTCCTGAACCGGCCTGTGTTAAAAGATCGTCACAATGGCCGTGATAACAACCGTCAAATTTAATGATCTTATTGCGTTTGGTAAAACCCCGCGCCAGACGAATAGCGCTCATGGCCGCTTCTGTCCCTGAATTAACGAAGCGTACCATTTCGACCGAAGGCACGTGTTTAACGATAAACCGGGCTATTTCGACTTCAGGTTTGGTGGTTGTACCGAAACCGGTGCCATAACCGATAGATGTTTTTACGGCATCAGTTACGTCAGGATGGCCGTG
>CAYNGE010000013.1:0-3129 GCA_964396865.1 uncultured Planctomycetales bacterium | reverse complement strand
GATGGGCATGCCCCAGGATCAATGCGCCCCAAGAAAGGCAATAATCGGTATAAGAGTTGCCGTCAATATCAAAGATTTTACTGCCGCGGGCCCGTTGCATGATCAAAGGAGAACCGCCCACTGCTTTAAATGCCCGGACCGGACTGTTGACCCCGCCTGCCATTACTTTTTGGGCTTGGGCAAATATTTTTCTTGATCGATCGGTCTTCATTGAAAGCCGTCTATCTGATACCAATTTTGAGGAAACGGCACATCTCTGGTATCACATTTGAAAAATAGTTATTTATATTGAAGCCATTTAAGAGCATCCTGCGCGTGGTAAGAAATTATGATGTCCGCTCCGGCGCGTTTGATCGCGGTCAAGGTTTCCAGAACTATTGACCTTTCATCCACCCAGCCTCTTTGGACCGCGGCTTTGACCATGCTGAACTCTCCGCTGACATTGTAAGCAACGATAGGCAGGGTCAATTCACGGCGCAGGAGTGCCACAATGTCTAAATAGGCGAGTGCCGGTTTGACCATGACCATGTCTGCGCCTTCTTGCGCGTCACGTCGGGCTTCTTTGAGGGCTTCCCGGCTATTGGCCGGGTCCATCTGATAAGTTTTGCGGTCCCCGAATTGAGCGCCGGAATGTGCCGCTTCACGAAAAGGACCGTAGAACTCCGAAGCATATTTAACAGCGTAAGATAAAATACCCACTTCTTCAAAATGAGCTTTATTAAGAGCCTGCCTGATGGACATCACTCGAAAATCCATCATATCGGAAGGGGCCACCATATCAGCCCCTGCGGCCGCGTGCGCCAGGGCCATCTTAGAGAGGATGGGCAGAGTTTTATCATTGTTTATTTTTCCGTCTTCTACGATCCCGCAATGGCCGTGGCTCATATAGGCGCATAAACACACATCCGTTATGACCCAAAAATCCGGAAAATATTTTTTTATGGCTTTGACAGCTTTTACCACTGGACTCTGGGGGTCATAAGCATATTTGCCGCTATTATCTTTATGATGGGACACCCCGAAAAATATCCCTCCCCTGCCGCCGCAACGAACATAAGTTTCTATGTTTTTAAGCAATAGGTCTAATGAAAAGCGGTTGATCCCGGGCATGGAGACAATGGCTTCTTTTTTATTTTTGCCCTCAATGACAAAAAAAGGCTGAAGCAGGTCATACGCTGTCAAATGGGTCTCACGAACAAAATTTCTAGTCGCAGAAGCGGCCCTTAATCTACGATAGCGATGCGGCATGAAGATATCCTTTTTCTTTTAAAATCCTTAAAGTCACCGGGCCTTTGGCCATGATCTGCCAAGTGCCCGGTATTGTATCATAATCTGTCAAAAAATTCCGTACTGTTGAAGGGCTGGTAAAAATGACCCCATCGATATCCAAAGACGGTAAATTACGTCTGGCAGGTTTGGTGTTTTCGTAAACAGTGACTTCTGTGACGATGGCGCCGTGGGCCGTCAAAGCATCTTTTAAGAACGGATTAGGTATTGATGAACGTGGAAACAAAATACGCTTGCCCTGCACATTGATATGTTCACTGATGGCTTTCAAAAGCCCCTGGGCTGTTTCTTCTTTGGCTGCTATTGCGGCCTGGATATCAAATTTTTGCAATTCTCTTTGGGTTTGCTCTCCTACGACCGCAAAGGTCTTTGCCTCCAAAGACCAAAGCGGTTTGACAGACAAAAGCATTTTAAAAAAATAAAGAACGGCATGCCGGCTGGTAAAAATAATGATGTCCGTTGATCCCAATGCCTGTAATATTTGTTTTAAGGAAGGTTCGTTTATTGACACGGGCCTTATGTCAATCATTGGCCAATGGATAATTTTACCCAAATGGCTGTAAATTTCCGGATTTGTACCGCAATGCAAAAGTGTTTTGGGGCGGCGGACATCAAGAACGCTAAAAAGATCTTTTAATTGATGGTCTTCTTTGCGGCCGACAATAGCTAATTGTCCTTGTAATGTCTGGCCCTCCCATGGAAAAATATCTTTAATTTCTCCTTCGAGCTTCAGGCGTTTAAGGGCGCAGGCAGCTACAACGATACCGTCTACTTGACCTTTCTTGACCATCTCCAGACGCTCACCTATGCTGCCGCGGATATCGACCAAGTTGATATCAGGACGTAATCGGAGGACCTGTTTTTGACGCAGAAGGCTGCTGGTGCCGACTTTCGCGCGCGGCGGTAAATGGGCCCAGGAAGTGCGGCCTACCCAGGCGTCTTTATTATCGAGACATCGGGTCAAGGCGAAGATCTCAAGGCCTTCGGGTAAATTTTTCGGCAGGTCTTTGGCGCTGTGTACGGCGATGTCTGTCTGGCCCTTTTGCAGCGCTATATCAATGGCATCGGTAAAAAAATCATCCCGGCTGGAAGTTAATGGCGTGGATCTATCCTTGTCGCCTCCGGTTTCGTATTTAAGGATCTCGTAAGTGACAAGGACGCCTTTCGCTTTAAGGTTTTGAATAATTTCTTCGACTTGGGCCAAAGCCAGAGGGCTGCAACGGGAGGCAATTTTAACAGGTAAATTCATAGGGGCTGTCATGGAATAAAATAGCAGACGTTCCTATTTTACATAGTGGTCAACCACGTATTGGGAAAACGGAAAAGCACATGTAAAAGCCGGAGATACAGCATTAAGGATATGCACGCTTTTGTCATTTCCCTCTACTACAAAATCCTGGACAAGGCTAAGCGTTTGTTTATTTAGCAACTGGGCCCTGATGCCGGGTTTGGTCCATTGCGTAAAGCCCTCCGGATCGATGGACCTCACCATGGCCACGGCCAGAGAAACAAAATATTTCTTATTATATTTATGTATTTCCTCATGGGCCAGCGAACGGAAATTAAACGCATTGCGCCAGTATAATTGAGACTCAAAAAAGAGGATCTCGGCCATTTCATTTAAAGAAAATCCGCCTTTAAGATCATAATTCTCCCGCCAGAATGCCGGAATGGCCGTGGGTCCGATCTTAATGTCCCCTGTCACGGTCTTGGTGTAATGAACGCCTAGAAAAGGATTTCTTAGATCAGGGACCGGATAAATATTGATGTTAACGTCCGTTTTATTCTTGGTATATTTCAAATAAAGGCCTTTAAAAGGGATCATGGTGTATTTTAATCCAA
>CAYNGE010000012.1:0-19098 GCA_964396865.1 uncultured Planctomycetales bacterium | reverse complement strand
CGGGTCATTGTCACCGAAATTGACCCTATCTGCGCTTTGCAGGCCGCTATGGAAGGCTACCAGGTCATGCCCATGAACGATGCTGCTAAAATAGGCGATATTTTCGTCACCGCCACCGGTTGTATCAATGTTATTACATCCAAACATTTGGATGTTATGAAAAGCGGCGCCATTGTCTGTAATATTGGTCATTTTGATTCCGAAATAGAAATAGACTATTTGAACAAACGTAAAGATATCAAAAAAGTGCCCATCAAGCCCCAGGTAGATGAGTATGTTTATCCCGACGGTAAAAAGATCATTATTTTGGCTGAAGGCAGGCTGGTTAATTTAGGCTGCGCCATGGGACATCCGTCTTTTGTGATGAGCAATTCTTTTACTAATCAGGTTTTAGCCCAGATCGAACTTTGGCAAAACGGGCATAAATATGAACATAAAGTTTATACGCTGCCCAAAAGTCTGGATGAAAAAGTGGCCAGTTTGCATTTAAGTAAGGTCGGCGCTAAATTAGATGTTTTAACCAAAGCCCAAGCTGAATATTTAGGTGTTCCCCCGCAGGGCCCTTTTAAACCAGACCATTACAGGTACTAATCACTTGGCTAATAAAATTAAAAAGATCGGGATCTTGACTTCCGGAGGCGACGGGCCCGGCATGAACGCGGCCATCCGTTCGGCGGTGCGCTATGCTTTGAATTTTAACCTTGAAGTCATCGGCATCATGCGCGGTTATCAGGGGCTTATGGAAGGGGACTTTCTGCCCTTAAACCATCGCTCGGTGTCAAATATTATCAATAGAGGCGGGACTATTATAAAGACCGCCCGTTCTAAAGAGTTTGCCACTGATGAAGGCGTGGCCAAGGCTGCGGATATTTTGCGCCGCAATAATATTGATGCTTTGGTGACGGTGGGAGGGGATGGGACTTATAGAGGGGCTAGTTGCCTATACGAATCGCATGGTATTGCGGTTGTTGGCCTACCGGGTACCATTGATAATGATTTAAACGGTACGGACCAGACCATCGGCTGCTCCACGGCCATTAATACGGCGCTGGAGTCCATTGATAAGATCCGTGATACGGCCCAGAGCATGGAGCGCATTTTCGTGATCGAAGTCATGGGTCATAAATCCGGATACATCGCCATGGAAGTGGCCCTTGCGGCCGGAGCGGAAGATGTTATAATACCCGAACGCTCTTTTGATTATGGGACCATGTATAAAGAGATCAAAGCCGGCAACGCCAGAGGCAAGATCAGTTGGATCATTGTTGTTGCTGAGGGGGCTGCCAAGGCCCGGTTGGTCGCCGAAAACATCACCAAATCCACCGGTTTGGAAACCCGTTATGTGGTTTTAGGTCATGTGCAGCGCGGCGGTACACCGAGCGGCCAAGATAGGATTTTAGCGACACGTTTGGGCGCGGCCGCGGTTGATCTTCTGTTGAAAGGCGTCTACGGTAAAGCGGTGGGTGTTTTGCAAGATAGAATTAATGTGGTTGATCTTAAAAACGCCACTAGTCGTACCCATGAGGACATGAGCCGGCGTTATGAATTGTTAAAAATATTAACATAAGGAGAGATGGAAATGGCAGTTAACTTAGATTTTGATGTGGATGCAGCAGTCGGGAAATTAGTTGGAAGCGATAATATTAAGGAAAAAGAGACCATAGCCAAAGAGATCCATTCCCGCGCCCAAGGCAAAGGCATATTTTTGGCTTCTATCCAGGATCTTTATATGGCCCGGGGTCAAGGGAAGGGCAAAAATTTTACCGTACCGGCCATAAATTTACGTTCTTTAACTTATTATTTGGCCCGTGCCATATTCCGTACCGCTAAACGCCTTAACGCAGGTGCTTTTATTTTTGAGATCGCCAAATCTGAAATGGGTTACACCAATCAGCCGCCGATTGAGTATTCCGCGGTTATTTTGGCGGCAGCTATTAAAGAGGGCTACAACGGCCCGGTCTTTATCCAGGCCGACCATTGTCAGATCAAGGCCGCCGCTTATGTTGAAAATAAGTCTAAGGAATTAGCCGGGATCAAAGACCTGATAGCGGATTGTGTCGCGGCCGGTTTCTATAACATTGATGTTGATTCTTCCACCACCGTGGTTTTAGAACGTCCGACATTGACCGAACAGCAGAGAGACAATTTCGAAATTTGCGCTGAAATGACCAAACTCATCCGCGCCATTCAACCCAAAGGCATTCAAATCTCTATCGGCGGGGAAATTGGCGAAGTCGGTCACAAGAACAGCACAGTGGAGGAATTGACGGCTTTTATGGATGGTTACAACAAAAGCCTGCCTAAAGGCCTGGCCGGTTTAAGTAAAATTTCCGTACAGACCGGCACCTCACACGGCGGGGTGGTATTACCCGACGGCACTATTGCCAGCGTGAAGGTGGATTTTGATACTTTAAAAGCACTTTCCGCTGCTGCTCAAAAAAAGTATGGTTTAGGCGGCGCTGTGCAGCATGGCGCTTCCACCTTGCCGGATGAAGCATTTAACAAATTTCCGGAGATCAATACCCTGGAGATCCATTTAGCGACTAATTTTCAAAATAAGATCTTAGACAGCCGGCTGTTCCCCCGCGACCTGTATGATAAGATGGCACAGTGGTGTAAGATCAATTGCGCCGGCGAACGCAAGCCCAAAGACAGCGAAGAGCAGTTTATTTATAAAGCCCGCAAACGCGCTTTAGGGCAATTTAAAAAAGAAATTTACGGTTTGCCTGAGAGCATAAAGACAGGCATTACGGCCGAGATCGAGAAAAGCTTCGAATTCCTTTTTAAGAAACTCAATGCGATAGACACTAAAGATTTCGTGACATCCATTATTAAGCCTGTGCCGACGAGCATTGGTTTGCGCCACGCGCAGGCCCATTTAGACGGCGAGGGGGATGATTAATGGCTAAAATTTACTATGATAAAGATTGCGATATCAATGATATCAAAGATAAAACGATCGCGGTCGTGGGCTACGGCATTCAGGGCCGTGGCCAGGCTTTGAATTTGCGCGATAGCGGATTAAAGGTGATCGTGGCCCAACGCCCAGGCGGCGTAAATTACGATAAAGCCATCCAGGATGGCTTTAAGCCTATGTCTGTTGAGGAAGCCGCAAAAATAGCGGATGTGATCATTATTTTGACCCAGGACCATTTACAGGCGGACATTTATGAGAATTCCATTAAGCCGTATTTGACCCGCGGCAAGGCCTTGGCATTTTCGCACGGGTTTAATATTCATTTTAAATTCATTGTTCCGCCCAAAGATGTAGATGTGTTTATGATAGCCCCCAAAGGACCAGGGGCTTTAGTCCGCCGTCAATATGAAGAGGGCCGCGGCGTGCCGTGTTTGGTTGCGGTCGATCAGAATGCCACGAATCACGCCTTAAAAATCGCTTTGGCTTATGCCAAAGGCATTGGCGGCTCCCGTGCGGGGATCATTAAGACCACATTCAAAGAAGAAACTGAAACCGACCTCTTCGGCGAACAAGTTGTTTTGTGCGGAGGCGCCAGCGAATTGATCAAAGCCGGTTTTGAGACCTTAGTTAAGGCCGGGTATCAACCCGAAATCGCTTATTTTGAATGCTGTCATGAGCTAAAACTCATCGTGGATTTGATCTACGAAGACGGCATTCAAGGCATGCGCAAACGCGTCTCTGATACAGCGGAATACGGGGACATGACCCGCGGTAAGCGCGTTGTCAATGAGCGTACCCGTCGTGAAATGCAGAAGATCTTAAAGGAGATCCAGAAAGGCCAATTTGCCAAAGAATGGATGGCGGAAAACAAGAATGGCCGCAAAAATTTCCTTAAGATGCGCAAAGCCGGAGAAAACCACCTTGTAGAAAAAGTGGGGGCCAGGCTTCGGGCCATGATGAGCTGGATGAAAAAATAAAACTGTTGATACACCAAAGCAGTAGGTAGTATATAATTTTAGGGCGGCCCAACAGCCGCCCTTAATATTTTAGGAACAAGCCCAGTGACAAAAATAAGCCCTCAGGTTAAGTCCGATACTTTTAGAGATATCATAAGAAAAGCCGTCATTGCGACTAATCCCGTATGGCCTTTTTCCAAACTCAATAGGGTCCCTTATTATATTGCGATCAAATATTTTGTACGGATGTGTGGAAATTTTCCGCAGATAAAAAGTGTGTATTTACGTCATAGTCTTGTAGAGGGAAACTGGATACCAGGGGCCAGTGATATTGATCTGACGATCATTATTAATAGCGGTCAAAATGCTCAAGAAGAGTTTAATTTTCTGGGATCATTCTGGAGGAGTTTCTTAAGATTACAGAAGTTCTTTCCCATGATCTGCGATGTGGATATTCTGGATGATCAATTCATCAAAGTATGGACAAAATTCGGCTTTAGGGGACAGGAATCAAAATATTGGAAATTATTATATGGGGCGGCGATCATTGAACCTGATTACTCGGCGCAGCCCCAACAACGAGCGAGGGATGCATTTAATTACGCCATAAAATATTATAGATCTTTTTTTAAGGAAATTTTTTCCAGACCAGATCCGGATTTGATACGATTACACAGGTTCTCGCGAAAAATATTAAAATATATCCATTACGGTCACAACAATCATGAATTAAAAGAAAAAATAGCCGACTGCAATAAAGAGCAGCTATTGTGTCATCTCATGATGAGTTTAAATGAGGAGGCAGTATCCTTTAATGGGTTCATCAAATCAAAAGGCGGCTTAGAGGAAGCGGGTTGTAAGGCAGAAAGGTATGGCCCTATATTAGCAGGTTTAGATTTAGAGGCGATAGAATGTGTTTTATATGTCAACTCGTTCTTGCTTAAGCTTTCAAAGAAGCGGAACTATGTGATCGTGCTTAAAGATGATGGGCTTGATTTTGAAAAAATGGAAAACTGTGTGGCCATAATTCTTAAAAAACTGAATCGTCGCACCAAACCCTTTATTTTAACTTATCCGGTCCTTTGTTATATGCTCCGCATTGAAGACCCCTGCAGATATTACGAGATCATAAATCATACGCAAGTCATTTATGGAAAGGACCTGGTCCGTTGTGTCCAACCACCGGATGAAAATTCTTTAATGGCTGCAGCGGTTAACCAATCCATGAATGTCTTTGTATATCCTAGGAAGAGAAGGGTCATTTTCCCTCCGGAAGGGGATCGTTTCAGCAACTCCCTGTATTTTAATGAAGTTTTAAGAGAAACTTTATGCACGAGATTATACTTAGAAACACGAGAACTCATCTGGGATCTAAAAGGCTTATTGACCAAATATGAACAGTTTCTTCCACATTACTATGAAAGGATCGCCAGGTTGAGAAACAATAAGTCTAATTACGAATGTTATCTTTTACTAAGGGATCTGGCCAATGATGTTCACGAAAGGGTTTCAAGAATAAGAGGTATGCATGCCACCTAAAGTATCCGTTGTTATTGCTGTTTATAATCGGGATGCTTTTATTGAACAATGCGTTCATTCAGTTTTAAACCAGATATTCCAAAAGGATTATGAAGTCATTGTGGTGGATGACGGTTCGACGGATAGTACAAGAGAAGTGTTGGCACGGTTTTCCGACGGCAAATTGATAGTGATGCATCATGAAATAAATCAGGGGGCTTCCTATGCTAGAAATAGAGGGATCCTTCAAGCCAGTGGTCAATACATTGCATTTTTAGATTCCGATTGTATAGCCCAAGAAAATTGGCTGGAGGAAATTATCAAGCCCTTTGATCTAGACGACGCAATCATGATAACCGCAGGCAAAACAATGGGGCCGTCTTCCGGAAATTACTGGCAGCAGGCTAATGAAGGCCAAAATTATATTGCCCGAAAAGATGGTTATGTAAGAGAGTCCCATAGTTGTAATATGGCTCTTCGCGCGGACTTTGCCAAAGCAAACCTTTTTGATGGATCACTGCCGTCATTTTCCGACGATCTGGACTTATGTTTAAGGTGCCTTCGGAAGAATTTTAAGATTTATTATACCTCAAAGGCAGGGATGGTCCATTTTTTCCGTTCGACTTTAATGTCATCTTTGTATACCTATTTTTATTTTGGAGCA
The DNA here is from genome assembly GCA_964396865.1 of uncultured Planctomycetales bacterium. Lineage (GTDB taxonomy): Bacteria > Omnitrophota > Gorgyraeia > Zapsychrales > Fredricksoniimonadaceae > JABDGZ01. The sequence continues at coordinate 13,043 of CAYNGE010000012.1, read as the reverse complement.
TACAATGTATTTATAAGATTAAAATGGAAGGAATTCCCGATCTTAAATTATGGGACCTATATTTTATTAGCGGCATGGATGTGTTTATGCGGGGGGCTGGGAGGGCATATTTTTTGGAAGCATATGGGGGAAATTTTCTTTTGTATTTATATGATCTTGGTTTTTTATATATGGTCCCGTTCTGTAAATAAGAATTTCTTAAGATCTTTATTTTTTTATCCTGTAAGATTTGTCTTTTCCCTAACTAATTCTATAGGCAATTTTTGGGGGGTCATGTTATTTCTCCAATGGAAATTGGGTTATCGGAGGGGCGTATAAATGTTTTTTAACAAACAGGGTTTTTTAAAGAATTTGGACCTTTTTATCGTCTTTTTTTTACGTAATTTCAATGTTCGTTACCGCCAATCCCTTATTGGGATCGGCTGGGCCATTTTTCAGCCTTCCAGCCTGACGTTTGTTTTTATGTTTATTTTTAAGGGGATCATGTCGCTTCATGTTTCAAAATATCCCGCTCCGTTATTCTTTTACTGCGGCCTTTTGATCTGGACTTTCTTTTCCGCTTCTTTAAACCGCACGATCCCCTGTATTGTGCAGCATCAGAATCTGATCACGAAAGTACCTTTCTCTAAGATAGTTATTCCGTTGTCAACGGTAGCCGTTGTGGTATTAGATCTATTGATCTCTTTACTGATCCTGGTTTTCTTGATGTTCTGTTATAAGGTTTCCTGGACTATTTTAAGTTTTTGGTTTTTGGGTTTATTGTTATTATTAATTGCTTTTACGGTTGCAATTGCGCTCTTTCTTTCGGCATTAAATGTTTTTTACCGTGACGTTCAAATTGCTTCCAATTTTTTGATCCAATTATGGTTTTTTGTAACACCGGTTTTTTACTCGGTTGATAAAGTTTCTTTAAAATTTAAAGCCATTTTATTCTTAAATCCGCTGACTTTTATTGTAGAAAATTCACGGCGTTGTCTTTTTGAGGGACGAGGCGTTATACCCGAACAATTTTTATTTATGCTTATATTCATCCTTCTTATTTTATATTTTAGTTACAAGTTTTTTAAACATGTAGAGAGGAAATTTGCGGATGTCATTTAACAACGAAGCTATAGAAGTCTGTCAAATTTGGAAGAAGTATTCGAAAGAATCCTTGATCCATCGTTCGCTAAGGGAAGATATCGTAAATATTCTTAGACGAAGGCAGGGAGAGGTTTTGGGGATTGGTGATTTTTGGGCCCTTCGAGACATTACTTTAAAGATTAACAAGGGGGAAGTGGTCGGCATCTTTGGTCCCAACGGGGCCGGCAAGACCACCCTTTTAAAACTGATTGCCGGCGTCACCTACCCGACGAAAGGAAAAGTCATCGTTTGTGGACGCGTGGCCCCGCTTTTAGCGACAGGAGCGGGTTTTCATTCAGACTTGACGGGACGTGAGAATATATTTATTAATGGGGTCATTTTAGGCATGCGCATTGATGAGATCCGCAAGAAACTAGAGTCCATTATTGATTTTTCTGAAGTCCGGGATTTTATAGATGTACCGGTCAAGAAATATTCATCAGGAATGTATATCAAATTGGGATTTTCCGTTGCCATTCATAGCGCGGCAGATATCTATTTGATCGATGAAAGCATTGCGGTGGGAGATGAATCATTTAAGGCCAAATGTCTTAAGAAAATAGTTGAGTTGAAGAATAAATCTAAAACAATCCTTTTTGCTTCTCATAATAAAGATATTACTTGGCAGATCGCGGACCGCGTGATCACTTTGAATCGAGGCGAGTTAGTCCCTAATCCGCTTAAACCTTAAGCAATGGTTGGCAGAATGGTTTACAGGTATATTAAAAAGATTATTTTAAAATTATCTCATTTAACAGGATACCATATTCCTGTGGAACTTATTCGCCATATTGATGTCGAACCGATCACCTCATGCAATCTTCAATGTTCTTTTTGTCAGGTACCTCGTTGGGAAAGGGCCAATAAAACGGTGTCCATGACCTTAGAAGTCTTCAAAAAGATCATTGACCAGTTCCCTTGTTTAAAAAAAGTGAAAATTCAGGGAATGGGGGAGCCCTTTATTAATAAGCAGCTTCCTGATTTTATCGGCTATTGCACAAATAAGGGGATCGGTACCAGGGTTGTTTCGAATGGGACGATCTTGAATGAGACGATACGGGAAAGAATTTTAGATGCAAAACTTAATGAGATATACTTTAGTTTTGATGGAGCAACGAAGGAAACTTATGAGAGTTTGCGTGTGGGCGCCAGCTTCGAAAAAGTTTTGGAAAATATCCGCAAGCTTTGTGAATTAAAAAAAGCGAGGAATTCCAATATTCATATCGGCATGGTATGTTTGGTGAGCACCCAGCAAGTCCTTAAAGAACTTCCTGAGTATATCCAGATGGCCTTTGACAACGGCGTAACAGAAGTGCAGATTAAAAGACGCTTGAAAAATTGGAAAAAAGTAGATGGTTCCAACGCTTATATTATCGGATCACTGATGAAAGTTAACGAATTCCATGATTATGATATATATTTTGCACAAGCCCTCGAAAAAGCCCGTCTTTTAGGTGTCTCGCTAACGAGAATGCACGATGCTGATTATTCTCTTTTTAATTTTTGTCATTGGCCTTGGGATTCCGCCTATATCTCGGTCGAGGGCAAGGTTGTTCCTTGCTGCGATATCGGAATTCCCGAGACCTGGCAGATGGGCGATCTAATGAAAGAGGATATAGAAAAAATATGGAACAATGATCTATACCGATCGCTTCGCAGGGACATGAAAAAGAACAATATTCGGGATATATGTAAGGCTTGTTACGGGATCAATCATTAAGCCAAAGCAATGGTCAGCAACTCATTAACCCTTCAAATTCTTTTTTATATTTTAAGATGTTCACAGCGGCGTCATAATTTTGTTCCACAAATTCTCTGGCCTTAAGAGAAACATTCTTTAACCCTTCTCCTTGGGTATATAGAAAGTCCAGTTTTTGAGCCCAGTCTTGGGGTGTATTTTTTACCGTAAAGCCATTGACCTCGTCCCGGATATATTGATTGATGGGGGCAACATCCGATACAAGGCAGGGAACGCCCACTGCCATAGCTTCCAAGAGCGCCTTGGGAAGGCCTTCATACAGAGATGGCAAGACAAAAAGATCGGCCAAAGAAAGCAAGTTGGCGATGTTTTCTTGACTACAAAATCCGTGGAATGTGACACGGTCACTGATGCCTAGATCATGACAAAGTTTTTTACATTTTTTGAGATCGCTTCCGACTCCGAAGAAATCCATTTTAAAATTTTTATGCTTAAGCTGGCTTAATGCATGGATCAAAAGATCTGGTTTTTTTTGATGAAAGGAGAATTTTGAAACAGAAACTATTTTGAATATATCATCCGTTTTAGGCTTCCATTGGTATGAGAACAGATCAAGGTCTATGCCGATATCTAATATAATTTCTTTTTTAGGGTGTAATTGAAGATCATATTTTTTAGCTGTCTGCAATACGAGGTCCCGTAATTGAGGGGTGAGGTAATTGACCGCGTCTACGGAATTAAAGACCCATTCCGTCTGGTCTTTTGTAATTAGTTTTATATCGATCGCATGGGCCCAAAATAACCCTGAAACCCGTTTTACAATTTTGACATCTAAATGGAAACGTTCCCTGGCTTTAAGGACATTATAAGTATCCTTGATCTCATAGGAATGAGCCAAGTTGATTTTTTGGGATTCCATGATCTTGCCCAGAAAATTTTGGACCTGGTAATTAATGAATCGATCTTGTAATTTTGGGAAAAAAAGCTTGCGGCATGGGCATAGCAGGAGATCACCATTGAAAACGGTAATGCCTCCAAATTCTTTCTTTTTAAACGATGGGCTTTTAGGATAGATATGTTTTTTGCCAAAACTTGGTTTTAATGTCGCATAGCTGACATCCGCATCTTCTTTGACCATTTTTTGGGCAATGAGTTCAAGCGAAGTTTCTGCTCCACCGATACATTTATTAGAATAACGGGAATTTGAAGAATAGACCAGTAAGTTCATAGAGAGATTATTTTCTGAAATTCTTTTCTGTATTTTTTAATATTGTCCATAGCGTTAAAATTCCGTTCTATAAAAATCCTGGCAGATCTAGAGATTTTAAGAAGATTTTTAGGTCTGCCCATAAGGAAGTTTAATTTATTGGTCCATTCTTGTTGTGTATTTTTGGTCAAAAAGCCGTTCTTTCCGTCTTGAACATAACAATTCAGCGGCATGACATCGGATATCAAAGAGGGAACGCCCACTGCCATAGCTTCCAGAAGGGCTTTGGGCAGGCCCTCAAAATCGGTTGGTAAAACAAATAAGTCCGCCTTGGCAAGCGTTGCGGCAATTTCTTTTTGTTTGACGTAGCCATGGAATATGGTTTTTTTTGCCATACCGTTTTGATGGCATAGCTTTTGATAGTAGGGCAAAGTTGGTCCGGTCCCAAAAAATTCGATCTTAAAGTTTTGCTTGATCCGGCTTAAAGCTTTGATGAGCAGATCTTGTCTTTTTTGATAGGCTTCAAATTTTGCGATGCATATGATACGAAATGTTTTATTGATCTTAGGTTCCCATTGATATTGAAATAGATTTAAGTCAATGCCGATATCCAAATTGATCTGTTTTTTAGGGGCAAATGGAATGCCGTACTCCCGGATTTTTTGGAGTACAAGTTTTTTGAAAAAAGGAGTGAGATGGTCGATCGCGTCTACGGAATTAAATACCCATTCCACATGGGCTTTGGTTGTAATTTTGGTATCCAGACGGTGGGTCCACAATAACCCGGAGATGCGTTGGACGATCTTGATATTTAATTTGTATTTTTCTTTGGCTTTCAGGACCTCATAAGTATCTTTAATTTCATAGCAATGAACAAGTTCAATATTGTTTGACCGAACGATATCGGCAATAAACCTGTGAATCTTTTGAGATCTTGCGTTATTTTTAAGGTAAGGGGGATGCTTGAAACGATAGATCATCAAGGGCCCGATTTTTTCCTGCAGGATGGCCGGGCCGATAGTTTTATCTAAAGTCGCAAAGTACACTTGGTCACCGGCTTTGGCCAAGAGTGTCGCGATCAGTTCAAGTGAAATTTCAGCTCCGCCGACATTGCAATTGGAATAGTGGGAGTAAGATGTATAAATAAGTATATTCATAAAGACAGCCCCGTTGATTCCTTATAGCCAAGGGAAGACAGGATACGTGCGTGTTCATCGCGCATTTTGGTTCCTCTAAAGTGCAGTATTTTGGCATCCTGCCACTTGATTGTTATATCATCTTTGATGCGCAGATAAGATTTTGAATTAGCAGGGGAATGAAAATAATAATAATTATATTGCATGGTGTCAAAAGTACGTATTCTAATCCCGTCTATATCGATTGTTTGGTCCTTTTTAAGAGGAGCATAGGCTTTGAGCATGTCATTGACCGCCCCTTGGTCATCCTTGACTTCAATGATCTTTTGTTCCCATTTTTCTAAAAAACGGTAAGCGGCTTGTGTGGGGTTAAAGCACATCACTCCGGCATTCACAAAACTATTATAAATAAAGGAATGATCGGGGTGAAATCTTCGTATCAGTTTTTCTACTTCCCATTGCGGCCTGACTGTTACGCCGATATCGTAATTACCGGCCATTTCATCAATTTTATTAAGCATCAATGTATCCGCATCCAGGTAAACTATAAATTCATTATGGGATCGCAGGCAGTCCCGTATGAGGGCCGGTTTATGTTTTCCGCGGTCATATCTTCCCGGAAACGTTTCGTGATAGTAGCCCTGATTTTGGAAGGACGGATCATCCACTTTAAACGGTTTGCCAAACCCAAGGTCTCCCAGATCATAAACGGCTGTCGAATATCCTAATTTTTCAACAGATAGGATACACGATGAGGCAAACTTGCGCATTTTATAATTAGCGGCTATGAGGATCTTCACGATCAATCGTTTTCTTTGTATAAGAATTCTAAGATTTTTTTGCAGGTGGATTGCTGATCCATGCCTATTTTTATCATCGACATTTTGGTTTTAATGATCATACCGGTACAAAAAAATACGCGGGACAGTATCATTCCTGTTCGCCTGCCAAGTAGTTTAAAATCTCCTCTGACAAAGAATTCAAGAAGCTGAGGAAGCCCCAAACCAAAGATGCCGCTTTCCATGACCGGACCAAAGCATTTGAATTTTGAGATTTTTTCGATCTTTGTTTCCGCTTGAAATGTCCTTTTTCCTATAAAAATATGGGTCAAAGTCATTGGTTTTGAAAGTCTGTTTTGAAAGAATTCAGGGTCTATAAAATATTTGATGCCGTAATAGGGCCGATCGATTGCGGTTATGTAGTCATTAGGAATATTTTCGATGAGCTTTTTGTCACGGGCGCCCATCCTTAATAAGAACGGATAAATGACCCCTTTTTTATCAATGAAACAAACATCATCTGCGATTATTTTTATTTGGGGGTCGGCTTGAAGTAAATTGATTACGCTCGTCGTTTTTCCGGCCTCCATAGGAAGCAAGCAGATCAGGGCTTTTCCGTTTAAGGACACCCCAAAAGCGTGGATACGGTGCACACCGCGCAGGTCTTGCAGCTCACCTATACGGGAAAGGACCGTCAGTTTAGCTTTTTCGTAAAGGAAGATCTCATCCGTACCAAAAAGTTCACCGTTTTCTTTTTTGAAGTCATAAATGAGCAGAGCACTGCAGGAATATACAACGTAATTAATGTTTTTATCTTTATAACAGATAAGCCCTTGACCATGCAATACGGCATCAACGGGGGGGATCCGATGATAGGCGGGGGCTTGGAAAGAAATGGAAAGTGTTATTGTTTTATTCTGTTGCGGATTGCGTTCTACCTTAAAAAGGGCAAAGTCTTTCTTGAGGTTTTGGTATACAAAATCATTGTCTGTGGAAATGACGGCATTGATGCCGTATATATTTATTGAGAGTTCTTTCATTTTTTTATTTTTAAACTGAGGTACAATATAACAGATGTTTTCCTATGAGTCCATTAATCATTAACTCATTGACACTTCCCGTCGGTTGCGTTAACATAACGATTCATAACAAGCTCTAAGGTTATTTGATATCGTTACTTGTTGACAGAGGATGTTTCTATGAAAAATGATAAAGTTTTAATCTTTGATACGACTTTGCGTGATGGGGAGCAGGCGCCGGGAGCCACCATGAGCGCTGAGGAAAAATTGGAAATTGCCTTTTCCTTGGAGCGTTTGGGCGTTGATGTCATTGAGGCGGGTTTTCCGGCATCTTCCAAAGGGGATTTTGAATCGGTACGCGATGTCTCCCGGCAAGTGAAGAATTCAATGATCTGCGGTTTGGCTCGTTCGATTGTTAAAGACATTGACGCGGCCATTGACGCGGTTGCGGCTGCCCGGCGTAAACGTATTCATATCTTTTTGGCCACGTCTGAAATTCACCTGCAGCATCAGTTGAAAAAAAGTCAGGATGAAGTTGTGCATATGGCGGTCGAATCCGTCAAATACGCCCGCAAGCGTATGGATAATATTGAATTTTCGCCGATGGATGCGACCCGCACTGAAAAGAAATTTTTGTACCGTATCCTGGAGGAGGTCATCAAGGCCGGGGCAACGACGGTCAATATTCCCGATACGGTCGGTTACAGCGCTCCGCAGGAATATGGAGCGGTGATCGCGGGTATCCGTAACAATGTTCCTAATATAGGCAAGGCTGTTATCTCCACCCATTGCCATGATGATCTGGGCTTGGGCGTGGCCAATTCTTTGGCCGGCGTCGAAAACGGCGCCCGTCAGGTGGAATGCACCATCAACGGCATCGGCGAACGCGCAGGCAATGCTTCCATGGAAGAGATCGTCATGGCGATCAAAACCCGTCCGGATTTTTATAATTTGTCCACCAATATCAATACCAAAGAGTTTTATCGGCTCTCGCGTCTCGTTTCAAAAGCCAGCGGATTTATAGTGCCGCCTAACAAGGCCATTGTCGGTGTCAATGCCTTTCGTCATGAGTCAGGTATTCATCAAGACGGTGTTTTAAAGGAACGGCGTACCTATGAGATCATGAACCCTGAAGACGTGGGCGCGCCTTCCCATGAGGGATTGGTTTTGGGTAAACATTCCGGCCGTCACGCATTTAAGGAACGTTTGAAAGACTTGGGTGTTGAATTGTCAGAATTGGATTTGGATCAAACTTTCGTCCGTTTTAAGGATTTAGCGGATAAGAAGAAAGAGGTTTACGATGAGGACCTGATGGCCATTGTCGAAGACCAAAGCCCATTGACGCATGCGGCCTACACCTTGGTTGATTTGATCTCCACTAGCGGGACTAATGTGGCACCCCAGGTGGTGGTGACCCTGCAGCATAAGGGCAAAAAACAGACCAAGGAATCAACCGGCGATGGTCCGGTGGATGCCTGCTATAAAGCCATTGAATTTGTGACCAAATTAAAGGTCAATTTATTGGATTACAGCATTAAATCCGTCACCGGCGGTAAAGATGCTTTAGGCGAGGTCATGGTCAAAGCTTCTATTGAGGGACAGACGGTGATAGGCCGCGCGGCCAGCACAGACATTATCGACGCTTCTGCCAAAGCCTATATTAACGCTATTAATAAATTCGTGGCCCAGAAAAATTTAAAAAAATGATTTCCGACCCGCCGGCCATATACGGGATCATTGGTAATCCGGTTGCGCATAGCTTATCGCCCGTGATGCACAACGCCGCTTTTAAGGCCCTAAAAGTTAATGCAGTCTATAAGATGTTCCTTTTGGCGGATGAAGAAGAGCTCAAGCTTTTTATGGAGGATTTAAAAGAAGAAAGTAATCCAGTTTTTGGGCTTAATGTCACAGTTCCTTATAAAGAAAAAGTTTTGCCCTATTTGGACATTGTAGATCCTTTGGCCCAAAAAATGGGCGCGGTCAATACCATTGTCATTGACCACGACCGAAAGATCTACGGGTTTAATACCGACGGGCCGGGATTTTTAAGCCATTTGGAAGAATTAAAATTTGACCTTAAGGATAAAAGTATCGTGGTTTTAGGGGCCGGCGGTACGGCCCGTGCCATCATCAGCGTGTTGTGCCTTCTTCCTTTGGGGCCGAAACGCATTGTCATCTATAACCGTACCAAGGCCCATGCCGATGCTTTGGCCGAAGAGATCCGGACAAAGACCAAAACGGACATTATCACGGTTGTCGGGAAGATGGCTGATCTCAAAATGACACCGGCAGACCTTTTGATCAATACGACTAATGTAGGGATGAAAACGGGAGACCCTCTTTTAATTGACCCGTCTTTCATGCATAAAGGCATGCTGGTTTATGATGTCATTTATAGCCCCTTAGAAACCGATTTGCTTGGCTTTGCCCGCAAGCAGGGTGCAGCCACAGCCAATGGTTTGGGAATGTTGTTTTATCAGGGAGTGCTGGCTTTCAGACATTGGGCAAACACGGAGCTAGATGAGCATGTCAAGAAGATCATGAGAAGATCATTAAAAGAAAAGGTTGGCCATGGATTTTAACGGTTTATTGGGTGTATTTTTATTTATCATTGGCACGGCAACAGGCAGTTTCCTTAATGTATGTATTGTGCGCCTGCCTTTGGAAAAATCCGTGATTTTTCCAAGGTCCCATTGCCTGGCCTGCGGAGCGCCCATTTTGTGGTATGACAATATCCCTTTGATCAGCTGGCTTGTTTTAGGCGGGCGCTGCCGGTCCTGTAAAGAAAGAATATCTTTTCGTTATTGGTTTGTGGAATTGTTGACCGGCTTGACTTTTTTATTTTTTTATTGGTATTACGGTTGTCAGCCGGTCCTGGTTTCTTACCTGGTCATGGTCAGCGGTTTTATCGTGGCGATTTTTGTGGATTTTGAGCACCGCATCATCCCTGATGAGGTGTCGATCGGCGGCATGATCGCCGGTGTTATTTTTAGTTTGATCATTCCGCAGATGCACGGGACCCATTCACCGTTTTTAGGCGTAGGGTATTCCCTTTTGGGGCTTTTAGTGGGCGGAGGATCGATCTATCTCATGGGAGTGATCGGGGATTTTGTCTTTAAAAAAGAAACCATGGGCGGCGGGGATGTCAAACTTATGGGTATGGTGGGGGCTTTTTTGGGCTGGAAGCTGGCCTTGCTGACCTTCTTTTTGGCGCCGTTTTTTGGGGCGGCGTATGGGATCATTGAAAAAATACGCACCAAAGACAGCACCATTGCCTATGGGCCGTTTTTGATCATGGGAGCATTGGCGAGTTTGTTCTGGGGAGACCGGATCATTTATTTTATACTGACAGGAGGCATATACCATTTATGAAAAACATCCTGTTTGTCTTATGTTGTTTATTGGTCCTTCCAGCGGCTGTCAGCCGGGCCACAACGCCGGTAGGCGGAGGAATGACCCCTATCCAAAGCATTACTTTAACTTACAATTTGGACAAATCTATTCTGCATGTGGATGCGGCGCATCCGTCGGATAGTTGGGAAAAGGATTATGTGCGCATGATGGTAGTGTCCCTCAACGGCCAACTCGTTGGGACTTTTAATTATTATCGCCAGAAGGCCTATGAAGGATTTTCGGAAGATGTACCGATGAAGGCCCAAGTGGGGGACACGATCACGGTTGAATTATTCTGTACCCAGGGCAGCAGCTTGTCACAAGATCTGACGGTAACACCGCCGCCCCCAGAGAAATAAAATACGGTGGAGGTATAAAAATATGTTTTATGGAGTTCTTATTTTAATGCTTTTGATGTCTTTTTCGGCATCGGCCCAGAATGTTGTTGTCTCTCCGGCAGCGCTACAGATCGAACATACCTTGATCCATAGCATTACTATGGAAGGTTTTTTGTTGCAGGATAAAAATCAATTTGTGAAACTGTTTAAACCCTACCAGAATAAATATCTTTCTAAGGCTGATATGGATGCGATCCTTCAAAAGATCCAGGGTATTTATGAGCAGGAGGGTTTCCAGCAGTTAGTGGCTATCACATATGCAGTTAATAAACATCATTTGATCTTTACGGTTTCTCTGACATCTTAATGAGTAAGAATATTGTTCTGATCGGGTTTATGGGGTGCGGCAAATCCATGGTGGCGCGCGCTTTAAGCAAGCGTCTAAAGAGGGAATGCCTGATCACTGACCGCCTCATAGAAGACCGGGAAGGGCAGTCTATAGCCGGGATTTTTGAAAAAAAAGGTGAGGCATATTTTCGCGCCTTGGAGCATGCGGTGATCAAAGAAATCTCTTTGCGGCAGGGAATTATCATCGACTGCGGCGGAGGGGTTGTCCTTAACAATGAAAACTTGCAACTTTTAAAGACCAATGGTATTGTATTTCATCTGCAGGCGTCGGTGGAAGTTATCTACGAGCGTATCAAGCATGAAAGTCACCGGCCTCTGTTGGCGGGACCCGACCCCCTCGGGTCACTAAAGCTGCTTTATCAACAAAGACTCCCCCTGTACGATCAGGCCGACTACATCATTGATGCCAATGATGCGTCCATTGAAGGCCCGATCGCCGAAATCCTCAAAAGAATTTAACGGATGACCGCTATGATGTTTTCGGAACGGGATATTTTGGCCGTCTGCTTCGGTTTACAACAATTTTTTTCTAAAGATTCTCTTCATTTGGAAAAAAATTATTGTAAAGCCTCGCAGACATTTGGCCAAAAATCCCTTAATGTTCCGAAAACATCATAACGGTCATCCTTCTATGAAACTTTGCGTTAAGAGGAATACAAGGATATATTTTTGATAAGGCCTTCGTTCCCCCCAGCCGCGCAGGGGCTGCTTACGATAGTAGCCCTGGAGCGGCGAGTTTGGGGGGATGGGGGGCATGCTTGCCGTGAAAAAATATATACTTGTGTTCCTCACAGGCGTAAATAAAACATGTTTCCTTGAATAGGAGGTATCATGACCGAACAAGAAGCCTTGCTTGTTTTAAACGCAGTGCCTGATCTTGGGGCCTTGCGGATCCGTAAGCTCATGGCATTTTTTGGAAGCGCCCGGAGGGTCCTGGAGGCGTCCATTGAGGAATTGCACACAAGCGGCCTGCTTTTGCCGACGACTGCCGAAAACATTTTTCATTTTTCTAAAGACAAATTCTTAGAAGACGAATATAATCGGAGAAAACGTAAAGGGATCGCTCTGATTACGGCGGCGGACAATGATTATCCCTGCTCTTTAAAAGATTTTGAAGATGCGCCGGTTGTTTTATACGTCAAGGGCGACATAGGTTCTCTTGGTCAAATGTCAGTGGCTTTGGTAGGCCCAAGGGCCGCAAGCTACTATGGCCTAAAGACTGCCAGAACTTTTGCCGGATCTTTTGCCCGGGCCGGGTTGGTGGTGGTTTCCGGTTTGGCCCGCGGCATAGATACCGCGGCCCATCAAGGCAGTCTTGAGGCGCGCGGCCGGACCATTGCGGTCATCGGTTGCGGTTTTAATTATATGTACCCCAAGGAGAACCGGTCTTTATCCGAGACTATCAGTCAAAACGGCGCGGTGATCTCCGAATTCGCTATGGATATGCCGCCATTGAAGTATAATTTTCCATGGCGCAACCGTATCATCAGCGCTTTAAGTTTGGCAACAGTGGTCATCGAAGCCGGAAGTAGAAGCGGGGCCTTGATCACGGCGGATTATGCCTTGGCCCAAAATAAGGATGTGTTTGTCTTGCCGGCTAATATTGATACCCCAACGGCCATGGGCAGTAACCGGCTGATCCAGGATGGGGCCCGTGTGGCTTTAAGCCCCGATGATGTTTTATATCAGATCAAAGAGGGACATATTCCTTGGCATGCTGACAAAAGCCTTCCAGAGCTTTTGTTAGACGACCAACAACAGCAGGTATATCCTCACATTACTTATCAACCGGTGCATTTAGATGAGTTGGTGAGACTCTCGGGTTTAAGCATCAGCAGTCTTATGGGCATTACTTTAAGTTTGGAATTAAAACGCGCGATCCGGCAGTTGCCGGGTCAATATTATGTAAGGAATGAGCATGCCTAAAATTTTAGTCATTGTG
>CAYNGE010000011.1:0-19223 GCA_964396865.1 uncultured Planctomycetales bacterium | reverse complement strand
ATGGAAGGAAGAAAAATGAGGAATTATTCTATCAAATTTTTAAGTTTTTGCCTTCTTGTTATCGTTTTTTCTAGTTATAGTCAGATGGATTATAAAGACGCCTCAAAAAGAATAATGAGTTATATACAAAGTGGTCAATATGATTTGGCAATAGCCGAAGCTGATAAAGTTATAAATAATGGTTCCAATGAGAAAGCCACTTATTTTGCTTATGTTTTAAAGGGAGGGGCTTGTGTCTATAAAAAGAATTATTATTTAGCTTTGAAAGCGTATGAAGATGCTATACGGATTAATCCTAATCTGCCAAACGCATATGATGGATGTGTTTATGCGAATTGGGGTCTCAAGAACTATGATGAAGCCTGGAAAGATGTGCTTAAAGTGGAATCATTTGGCGAGATGGTTAATCCAAGAATGATTGAGCGATTAAAAATAGATTCAGGGAAGTCCTTTGGGATTACTGTTGAACCAAGAATGATGCCATCTTTTACAAGCCTTGAAAAAAGTCGTATGCCAGTTGCGTCTTATATAAGAAAAATCTCATCGATTATGGAAAGTCAAGAACCTTTGCTTGCTGAAAAAACAAAAGATCTCCTGGCAACAACACTATTATTTAATACAACGCAGAGGAGTTCAGAAGCTTTGGAAGCTCGTCTTGCGTTAAGACAAACTCAAGAAGAAGTTATGGCGTTACCTGTGCCTGTCCCTTGTAAAAACCTTTACTATCTAACTGTTAACTGGTTACAACTTTATATTGCTATGTATAATCAGATTGAAAATTCGAACATAGAGGAGGCAAAACGGATTTATCAAAAGATTCAAGTAGCCAGTAAACAAAATACTGATGAGTTAAAAAGTTTAGTAAATCAATACGCTAAAAAGTAGTGACAGGCGCTAATTTCTTAAAATTAAAATTGCGGTGGGTGGATCGGAAGCATGTCATCGGGTGGCGAGGACTCGATGTTAAGGCGCGCACGTTACCGGCACACGTGGGCGGTCATAGGGAAACCACCGTTGAGGCTGCTGTGACGGGTTGCCCCCGCCTAAGGAGCACCTTAACGTCGAGGCTGAGCCAGGACCCGATGTAAGTTTAACAATGCCGGGCAAGTAATAATGGATATTGAACTGCATTAAACAGTAATACTAAAAGGTATCGTGATGCCGAAAACAAGTTTTGACTCAACAGAGCTGCCTGCCTTACAGCCGCATAGCCATTGCGTTCTTATCCCAAGAGACCCTCATTTTGTCTACGCTTATTGGGATTATACCAAGAAGGACATTGATAGCGCCCGCCATAAACTTTACAACAAAAGCGAAGATCCCAAACTCGTCCTTCGCGTTCATGATATTACTGCGAAAAATACTTGGGACATTGATGTGGGTTCTTCAGTTAAAAATTCATATGTTCACGTCTCCCAAGGCAACGCGGATTACTACGCCGAGCTTGGGGTCCGGTTGGGTGCAAAGCATTTTATTCCCCTGACGCGTTCCAACGTTGTGCGCACGCCTCCTGATACTACCTCAAAACGCGATGACTTGATATGGCAGGAGATCGAAGCCCGTAAGGAATCCAAGCCCTATATCGAGGAAGAGATCGGGCAATCAGCGGCCGCGGAATTTTCTAAAAAAATCGAAGTTCTTCGAGGAGCACAGGATCGTCAGCAGATCCAAACCGGTCTTATGCCTGCAAAAAGACAAAAACGCTCTTCCTTGCCCCAAGCCAAAGGGCCTCAAGGCCGGAGGATCTACTATTTAACCGCCAAAGACATCCGCGATTATTACATGAAACTTTTTGCCGGTGTGTCCAAAAAAGGCAAAAGAAAAGTACAAACGATCGAAGATGCTCTCAAAGGAAAATGGAGAGGAGTGCCATGGGCCAAAGTCCGTCCTATCATGACATCCCCTGATCTATTAAAGGGCGCATCTGAGAATTTATTCAGCTTTCAGGCAAGATCAAGCGCAGGGCGGTTAAATCAAAGAAAATTCTTTTTTGAGATTTGGTCGGAAGTGATCGTCCATGGGCACACAGAACCTGACGCGGCCCTGTGGCTTAACCAAAAGGGGATCCAATTAAATCCGGACGGGACCTTTTCTTTGCGATACATCCTGCCTGACGGCGAAATACCTCTGGAATTCATCGCGCAATCATCCGATGCTGTTGAAGAGCGCCGTATCACCACACGCATCCAACGCGATAAAACAATGAGTTTTACGAAAATCAAGGAGGGGCCCATTGGTTAAAAAACCAAAAGGATATCTGGCCCTTGTCCTTCACGCCCATTTGCCGTTTGTCCGCCATCCTGAAGAGAATTATTTTTTAGAAGAGAACTGGTTTTTTGAGGCCATTACCGAAAGCTATATTCCCTTGATCCGGGTCTTTGAAACATTGATCAGGGATGATGTTGATTTTCGCGTGGCCATGTCGATCAGCCCTACATTGGCCGCCATGATGAGCGACCATCTTTTGCAGAAGCGCTATGTGCGCCACATCAACAGACTTATCGAGTTGGCAGAAAAAGAATTGGAACGCACCGCCCATGATCCTCAATACCACGGTTTAGCGCTCATGTACTATAACCGTTTTATCGATGCCCGTTATGCTTTTGTCAATAATTATCAAAAGAACCTTATTAACGCGTTTAAAAAATTCCAGGAATCAGGCTATTTAGAGATCATTGCGTGTCCTGCGACCCACGGGTTTTTGCCGAATTTGAATGTCAACGAATCTTCTATTCGCGCCCAGATCGAGATCGGCATTGAGCAATACCGTAACCATTTCGGTGTTGACCCCAACGGCATGTGGCTGCCTGAATGCGGTTTTTATCCCGGACTAGACATTCTTCTAAAAGCCGCCGGGATCAAATATTTTTTCTGCGATTCTCACGGGATCATCAACGCGGACCCACAACCGCAATTTAGTGTCTACGCTCCTATTTATACTCCAAGCGGTGTTGCCGCTTTTGGACGGGATTGGGAATCCTCCAAACAGGTATGGAGTTCCAAGGAAGGTTATCCCGGAGACCCTGATTACCGTGAATACTACCGCGATATCGGTTTTACAATGGACCTTGAATACATCAAACCTTACATTCATCCCGACGGCATTCGCATTAATACAGGGATCAAGTATTGGCGGGTCACCGGTGATACGGAAGAAAAAGCCCCGTACAAGCCGCAGGCAGCCCGGGATAAAGCCGCGGCCCACGCCGGGGACTTTATGTTTAACCGCCAAAAACAGATCGAAGATCTAGCTTCGCGCATGGACCGCAAACCCATCATCGTCGCTCCTTATGACGCGGAATTATTCGGCCATTGGTGGTTTGAAGGGCCCCAATGGATCGATCTTTTAGCCAGAAAAATCTTTTACGACGCAGATAGCGTTGCAATGATCACACCTTCCGAATATTTGAAGGAATATCCCACCAACCAGGTGGCCATGCCGAGTCTTTCGAGTTGGGGAGATAAGGGATTCAGTGAGTTTTGGCTGGAAACTTCCAATGACTGGATCTATCCTTATCTTCATGAAGCTGGACGGATCATGAGAGACTTGGCAGAAAAAGATTCTGATTTGATCCAAGGGAACTTTGGGACAAAACCGCTTAAATCCGCTTTGCGTTATCGGGCCCTTAATCAGGCCGCACGCGAACTTCTTTTAGCTGAGTCGAGTGACTGGCCGTTTATCATTAAGGCGCAAACAATGGCGGCTTATGCGGAAAAAAGATTAAAACAGCATTTAAACCGGTTCTTCAAAATATCCAATGACCTGCAGAATGGAACTATTAACGAAAGCTGGCTTAAAGAAATTGAATCCAGAGACAATATATTTGGGGACATCAATTGTGTTCAATATTATTTAGAAACACGAAAACCGGCCGCTTTAAGCCGGCGGAGGTAAATGATGAACGATATCATCGATAATTTGCCAAATATTTATGCCCAAGCAGACGAATCTTATTCCATAAAAAAAAGAAAGCTGTATTCTGCTTGTTCCAACGTTGATTTTAATAAGGTCAGGTCCTCTTTCGGTATCGCTCTTCACATGCATCAGCCGACCATTCCGGCGGGCGGCGGGGACCTTCGCAGCGCAGGTCTCATCTCAAATCTGCAGTACATGTTTGAAAACCAGGGCATCGGGGATAACCATAATGCCGGGGTCTTTTTTTCGTGTTACCAACGGTTATCCGAGATCGTCCCGAATTTAGTCCGAGAGGGGAAAAGCCCCCGCGTGATGCTGGATTATTCCGGTAATCTCCTTTGGGGGTTGCGCCAGATCAACGCAGGCCAAGCGCTGGAAAATCTAAAGAAGATCACCTGCGATCAATCTTATTATCCTTATGTTGAATGGCTGGGGACAATGTGGTCGCATTCCGTTGTCACATCGACGCCTGTGCCGGATATCAAACTCCACATAACGGCGTTCCGTCATCATTTTGCTTCCATATTCGGTAAAGAAGCGGAAGAGCGCATTAAAGGATTTTCCGGGCCGGAAATGCATTTGCCTATTCATCCGGATGTGTGCTTTGAATATGTCAAAGCGTTAAAGGAATGTGGTTATGAATGGCTGATGGTGCAGGAACATACCATTGAGGATCAAAATGGCCGCAGCATCAGAAATCCCCATCTTCCCCACAAACTGGTTGCAAAAAATTCTTTAGGTCAAATTCAAGAGATCACGGTCCTTATTAAGACTCAGGGGTCTGACACAAAACTTGTCGCTCAAATGCAGCCTTTATCCGAAGCGCGGGGACTTTCCCTGCAAGAGTATTGTGGAAAGAAGGTCGCGCCGTTTGTCTGCCAGATCGGCGACGGTGAAAACGGCGGTGTCATGATGAATGAATTTCCTCCCATGTATATTCAATCCATTGCGGGCCTGTCAACGGAAGGCACGGTTGCCTTAAATGGTTCAGAATATTTAGAATTCTTACAAGATGCCGGCATCGATCCCGCGGATTTCACGCCGGTGCAGCCGATCTCTCAGCATCGCATCTGGGAGAAGGTCAAAAAATTCGAACCGCAGGCAGCCAATAAGGCGATCGAAGAACTTCATAAAATTGACGGCTCTTTTAATCTTGATAAAGGATCATGGACCAACGACCGCGATTGGGTCAAGGGATATGATCAAGTGCTTGGTCCGATCAATGAATTAAGCGCGGCTTTCCATGAGAAATTCGATCAAAAGAACGCCCGAAAGACCTCCCGTTCCTATAAAGAAGCGCTGTTGTACCTTCTTTTGTCTCAAACAAGTTGTTTTCGTTACTGGGGGCAAGGGGTATGGACCGACTATGCCAGGGAGCTTTGCCGAAGAGGCATGGAGGCCATTAATTCCGAGAAATAAAATTAAATATGAACGAACTTAACATTAAAACAACAGATCCGTTTATTGGCGATCAGGACACCTATCTTTTCAAAGAGGGCAACCATTTTAAACTTTATGATAAGTTCGGGGCCCACCTGACGGTCCTCGACGGCCAGCCGGGAGTACAATTTGCTGTATGGGCGCCTAATGCCAAACAAGTAACGGTGATCGGTAATTTTAACAACTGGAACCGTCATTCCCATCCTTTAAAGTTACGCGGCGATTCCACGGGTATTTGGGAGGGTTTTATTGCGGGTTTGACCAAAGGCGAACTCTATAAATATTTTATTCTTTCGAACCATGATTCTTATCAGATAGAAAAGCAAGATCCTTTCGCTTTTTATAATGAAGTGGCCCCGCGTTTCGGCTCTATTGTTTGGGACTTAGACTACGAATGGCAGGATAGCCGGTGGATGAAGGACCGTCACAAAAATAATAGTTTGGATGCGCCGATCTCCATTTATGAAATGCATATAGGTTCCTGGAAAAGAGTGGTGGAGGATAAAAACCGTCCCATGACTTACCGGGAATTGGCCGCCTGCCTGCCTGAGTATTTAAAGGACATGGGCTATACCCACGTCGAATTTTTACCGGTGATGGAATATCCGTTTTACGGTTCTTGGGGGTATCAGACTTTAGGTTATTTTTCTCCCACCAGCCGTTACGGCACTCCCCAGGATTTCATGTATTTGGTGGATTGCCTCCATCAGCAGGGTATCGGAGTATTCCTTGACTGGGTGCCGTCCCATTTTCCTACCGACGGGCACGGACTGGTGTATTTTGATGGTACGCATCTTTATGAACACGCGGACCCTAGAAGGGGTTATCATCCGGATTGGAAGAGCGCCATATTTAATTACGGCCGTAATGAGGTGAGGGAATTTTTGATCTCTTCAGCCGTCTTTTGGATGGACAAATTTCATGCGGATGGTTTGCGCGTGGATGGGGTCGCCTCCATGCTTTATCTGGATTATTCCCGGGGGGACAAATGGATCCCTAATCAATATGGCGGGCGGGAAAATCTGGAAGCTATTTATTTTATCCGAAAGCTTAATGAAGTCATCTATGCCGGTTTCCCTGATACGCAAATGATCGCCGAAGAATCAACCGCGTGGGGCGGAGTGTCCAGGCCCACAAGCGTAGGCGGGCTTGGTTTTGGCATGAAATGGAACATGGGTTGGATGCATGACACTCTTGTTTATATGAGCAAAGACCCGATCTACCGGAAATATCATCACAATGACCTGACGTTTTCATTTTTATATGCTTTTTCAGAGAATTTCTTACTGTCCCTTTCCCACGACGAGGTTACCCATGGCAAGGGGGCTTTGGTCGGCAAAATGCCCGGAGACCGTTGGCAGCAATTGGCTAATTTGCGATTGCTGTTGGGATATATGTTCGCCCATCCGGGCAAAAAGCTTCATTTTATGGGGGCGGAATTCGCGCAATGGGCTGAATGGAATTACCAACAAAGCATCGAATGGCATCTTTTACAATATGCCCCGCATCTGGGTATTCAAAAATGGATCAAGGATTTAAATCATTATTACCGCAGCGAACGTTCGTTATTTGAAAGGGACTTTGCCCCCGATGGTTTTGAATTTATCGATTTTAGCGATTACCAAAACAGCATTATCAGTTTTTTGCGCAAATCCGCAGATGGCCAAAGCCTGGTGCTTGCGGTATGTAATTTTACACCTGTAACATGGCACAATTACCGCATTGGCGTGCCGGATGAGGGCCATTGGAAAGAAGTTTTAAACTCCGACGCGGCCCTTTACGGCGGCAGTAACCAGGGCAATGAGGGAGGAGTGGAAACCGACCCCATACCTTTTCATGGTAAATTATTTTCCTTGTCGTTGACAATTCCGCCATTAGGGATCTTATTTCTTCAAAAAGACGTTGTCATTGCCCCTCGGACTGTTGCTCTCGACCTTCCTTTGGAGCCTTAGATGAGGCCTCTTTATGCTGATCGACAAAAATACTCTTCAAAAATATGATGTGCCGGGCCCTCGTTATACCAGCTACCCGACAACTCCGCATTGGTCTACGGATGTAACAGGGGAACTGTATTCCAAAGTTTTAAAAATCTTTGGTCAAAATGATAAAACCCTCTCCCTGTATGTCCACATTCCTTTTTGCCAACAGCTTTGCTATTATTGCGCCTGCAATAAAGTTATAAGGCCCCGTGAAGAAAAAATAGGGGATGAATTTTTAACTCACCTTTTTAGCGAAATAGACATGGTGGCCGGGCATATCGGCCGACGTAAAACCATCCGCCAATTGCATTGGGGCGGGGGAACGCCGACCTATTTATCCGAAGCTCAAATCCAAAGACTTTTTTCCAAGATCCGGTCCGTTTTTGATATCGATTTCCAGGAAGAGATCGCCATTGAGATCGATCCACGCACAGTCACCCAAAATAAATTAAAAGTTTTACGTTCATTGGGATTTAACCGTGTTTCCATAGGCGTCGAAGATTTTGATGAAAAAGTGCAGGATGATATTAACCGCATCCTGCCATTCCAACAAGTTGAGCGTGTCTATCAATGGTGCCGCCAGCTGGAATTTAAATCCATCAATTTCGATCTGGTTTACGGCCTGCCGCATCAGACCCAAACAACATTTAAAAAAACCGTAGATGCAGTCATTAGTTTACGGCCCGACCGCATCGCCCTTTACAGTTTTGCCTATGTTCCGTGGCTTGCCAAGCCGCAGAATAAATTTAATTTGGATGCCATTGCCTCGCCTGAAGAGAAATTAGATATTTTTATGTCCTCCCGCACTCTTTTGTTCTCCGGCGGTTATCAGGCCATTGCCATGGACCACTTTGCTTTAACCACTGACGCCATGGCCCATGCTTTTAATACAGGCGCCTTGCACCGTAATTTTATGGGATATACTTTAAAACCTGCTGATGAATTTATAGGCTTGGGACCTTCAGCGATCGGTTTTTTGGAAAATACTTATGTGCAAAATTCAAAAATTTTACCTGAATATTACAATCAGATCTCCCAAGGGCGCCTGCCGATCGAGCGGGGGAGGCAATTGACCCAGGATGACCAGATCCGCCGATGGGTGATCAGCTCTCTGATGTGCCGATTTGCGGTCGACAAACAGGAATTTTTTGAAAAATTCAAGTGTCCATTCGAAGACTATTTCTCCCGGGAGCAGGAACACATCCGCGATTGCATAGAAGACGGCCTGCTTCATGAAAATTCCGGAGACTTACAAGTTACGGATCCGGGCAAGATCTTTATTCGCAATGTGTGTATGGGGTTTGATCACTACTTAAGGCAGGAAAATGAGCACAAACGTTTCTCACGAACAGTCTGACATTTTGTCGGCGTTTAGCGGCAAAAACAAACGCGTCGGGGTCTGGTTTATGCGCCAGGCAGGACGGTATTTGCCGCAATACCAGGCTTTGAAAGCCAACCGTTCTTTACGGGAACTTTTTTTTGATCCTGAAGTAGCCGGCGCCATCACCCTGCAGCCTTTGGAGATCCTGAGGGTCGATGCCGCGATCTTATTTGCGGACATCTTGACCATGCCTTCAGGCATGGGATTTAATATCGATTTCCTCGACGGCAAGGGCCCCGTCGTCCATAATCCCATACGCAATCCTGGAGACTTGCGGCATCTGGGAAAATTCAGCGGTTTAAATCACGTTGTGCGCACCATCCAATTGATCAACGCTGTATTGCCGCCTTCCATTCCTTTGATCGGTTTTGCCGGCTCTCCTTATACAGTGGCGACCTATCTATGTTCCAGGCACCATCACATGATGTTTGAAAGCCCCCGATCTTTTCATCAATTAATGGATTTGCTGACGGACAATACTATTCTGTACCTTAAAGAGCAAAAGGAAGCCGGGATCAAGATATTCCAGCTGTTTGACACATGGGCCGGGGCGTTGAGGCATGAAGATTATGAGACCTTTGTGCTGCCGTATGTGCAGAAGATCTTTAAATCCGTCAAACTTCCTTCCATTTATTACTTAAAAAATTGCGCGCATTTAATGGATCTGATGGAGAAAAGCGGGGCCCAGATGCTGTCAGTCTGTGAAACGGTGAATCTCAAAGACATCAAAACTTCCAAAGGCATCCAGGGTAATTTATTAAACACCTTATTGTACGCGGATGATAAAACCATCATTGAGGAAACAAGGAAGGTCCTGAAAGCGGCCAAGGAACATCACCGTAAATATATTTTTAATTTAAGCCACGGCGTTATGCCTGATGCTGATCCGTTGAAGTTAAAGTTGATCGTAGATGAAGTCCATCGATTTAAATGGTCATGAAGAAAATAGCTATCATCGGCGGCGGGATCTCCGGATTGACTGTTTTGCATTATTTAAAACAGCGATTAGGAGGCACTGTTGAGATCACGCTTTTTGAGCGTGAAGCAACGGTGGGAGGGACCATCCGCACTTTAAAAAAGGATGGCTGTGTTTTTGAGTGCGGCCCGGATTGTTTTTTAGATCATCAGCCTGCCGCCTTACAACTCATCGAAGAATTAAATTTAACTGACCAGCTCATTGAAGCCGCGGCAAGCGCATCCCGCCGTTATATTCAGATTGCAGGCACGCTCATTGCCGTGCCTATGGACCCCGTTGGTTTATTGCGCACGCCTTTACTTTCATCCGGCGATAAATGGTCGCTGGTTAAAGGTTTATTTAAAAAGAACATTTCCGCTGACCGCAGTATCTATGATTATGTCGCTTTACGCTTCTCTAGAAACATTGCTGAATGCTTGATCGATCCTTTTATCAGCGGCATTTACGCCGGAGATATCAAACGTTTGCATATGGCATCCGCTTTCCCAAAAATGAAACGTCCAAGATTCAAAAAGGTCCGTATCCGGTCTTTTATGGGCGGCATGGGGCAGATCATTGAAGCCCTTTACCTTCGTTATAAACCTCATATCCAAACAAACGTGGAAATCTCTTTAGCTCCAATAAAAACCGACATTACCGTGGTGGCCACACCCGCTTATGTCTCGGCCAGGATCATTGAAGACATCAACCCTGTTTTGTCCCAAATTTTAGGACAGATCCCATATGTCCCTATTGCTGTGGCGGGCCTGGTCTTTAAACAAGATGCTTTTAGAAAAAGACCGGATGGTTTCGGGTATTTGATCCCTTCAAAGGAAAATAAGGAAATTCTGGGGGTTCTAATAGAAAGCAATGTTTTCCCCCGAAGGGCAGGGCAGGATCAAGTGATGCTGCGTGTGATCCTGGGAGGCGCCCATCATCCGGACATTGTCAACCTGCCTATCGGAGAGATCATAGCTCGCGCGATCAAAGAGATCGACACTGCTTACGGTCTTAAAGACGGACCCTTGGAAACATTTTTTAAATTATGGCCTAAAGCGATCCCGCAATATGAAATTAATTATCCTTTTTGGCGCCGATCCATTGCTCAACAGTGCGCCAAGACCCCGGGGCTTTATATATGCGCTAATTATTTAGACGGAGTTTCTTTTAACGACTGCATCAATAACGCCAGGTCCATTGCCGCAAGTGTGATCATCTGATACCCGCAAACCCTTTCAGGGGCCCTCTTTTTAAATATTAAAAAAGTTTAGATAATAATTGTTTACAAAAGTGCTACTGTTATAATTTATATAGTATTTATATCGGTGATCCTGAGGGCCAATGAGCTATTATAAAATTCTGGGATTAGAAAAAGAACCGTTTTCGACAAGTCCTGACCCGGTATTTTTTTATGAATCACCGGAACACAAGGCCGCGCTGATGAAACTTTTAATTGAAATACGGCTTAAGCGCGGCTTGAGCCTTATACTTGGCGATGTGGGCACAGGCAAAACCACCCTTTCCCGTAAACTCTTTCTTATGCTCAAAGAAAGAGAGGACATCATCTTCCATATGATCCTTGACCCGACTTATGAAACGGAAGAATTATTCTTACATTCGTTGGTCAAAACTTTCAATTTATCCATTGCCCCTGAAGATACAACCCTTCTGGGGTTTAAAGAAGCGATCAAGAAATATCTTTTCAATAAATTCGTTGAAGAAAAAAAAGTTGTCGTATTGCTGATCGACGAAGCTCAAAAATTAAATACCCTGTCCCTGGAAGTATTGCGGGTGCTTCTTAATTATGAGACCAACGAACATAAAATGCTGCAACTAGTCCTTTTGTCTCAAATGGAGATCCTGCCGCGCCTGCGTGAAATGAGAAATCTTTGGGACCGCATAAATCTTAAATACGACCTTAACCCGCTTGATGAAAATGAGACAAAAGAAATGATCGCCTTTAGGATCAAGCAGGCGGGATATTCCGGCAGGCGTCTTTTTAGCGATGATGCGTTATCGGAGATCTATCGGTACACCCAAGGATATCCCCGGCGTATAGCGATGCTTTGTCATCATGCCATGAAGGAATTAGTGATGGAAAATAAGTTCACCGTGGATGCAGAACTTATACACGGATTGATCGCCGGTGAAGCAAGATTAAGCAGTGTTTAGTTTAAATAAAGGGGGTTTACAACGAAGATCACTCCTGAAGAAAGATTACTTAAAATAATTGAGGGGACTGCAAATTCCCCTCTCCTTGTCCCTTCCGTCAAGGGAAGCGGATCTAAGTCCGCGTTTAATTTCGGCAGTCTGGAAGAAAAGATAAAAAATCTTTATTTGGACAGGAATAATCCCAACAATCTGGATCTGGGAAAGATCAATAAGATGATAGCCTGTGCGTGCGTCGTATTTACGATCTTCTGGATCTTTAATTTTGCGCGCGAGGATGCTGCCTTTAAGGAAAGGTTGGAAAAAATAAAAGCCGAAGCCGTCGGGTCCGTATACAAAGAAGAGAACGCTCCTTCCATGGGCGCGAATATCGGAGAATTAATGGCCAATGTGGCCAAACGGAATATTTTTAAATTATCTTCTGAGGAAAATCAGGCGCAGGTTCCCATAAGTCAAACCTCAAGACAGCGGTCCACCGCCGGGGCCGGTATCCCCGGTGATATAAAATTAGTCGGCATCATATGGACGGATAATCCTCAGGCGATGATGGAAGATACCAAAGAACAAAAGACATATCTGGTCAGCACGGGTGATAATATAGGCGATCTAAAGATCAAGAAGATCCTTTCCGATAAAGTCATCATAAGTAAAGGGGAGCAAGAGTGGGAATTAAGATAGTTTGTTGTGTGTTGGCGATGATCTTTTGTTTTCATACGCAGTCATTCGCGTCGGATACGATCGGTTCAGTGGCGCCCGTGCCCGCGAGAGCCACCATGGATCTCATGAAGATCGATCTGCTCGAATTCTTTAAGATCATCTCCGCGAAAATGAAGGTCACCATAATCCCCAGTAAAAATGTTAAAGGCCGTGTCAATATGTTGTTGAATAATGTGACCTATGACGACGCATTGGATCTGGTTGTCAGCAGCCAGGATTTGGCGATGGTAAGGCAGGGAGATATGATCAGGGTCATGACATCGTCCGAATATGAGAAAATCTATGGGGCCAGGTATAATGAAAAAAGAAAGTTTAAGGCCGTCAGGCTCACCTATGCCAAACCGCAGGCCGCATTTGCCGCGTTGGGCCAGTTAAAATCCGAAGTGGGTAAGATCGCGCTTGATGGGGCTTCAGCGACATTGTTATTGTATGACACGCCTCAAAGAATTGAGATGATGGTTGATGCCATTAAAGAGATCGATATGCCGTTGGAAACAAAAATATTTGATTTACAGTACGCCAAGCCCGAGGACATGAAAACTGAGATCAGCCCGTTCATTACTCCCGGCGTCGGAGAGATAGCCGGCGATGTGCGTTCGACAAAGCTGGTTGTGACCGACCTTCCGGAAAAGATAAAAAAGATAAGCCGGATCGTACAAGAATTCGACGCGGAAACCATGCAGGTCCTTATTAATGCCCAGGTCCTCCAGATCACCATTAAGGACGAATTACAGCAGCAGATCAACTGGCAGGCCATATTAAATAAATTAGAAAATTTATCCCTCAAGGGTACATTTCCGGCTATTCCTACCTGGACGCCCTCAGTGGCCTTATCCCAGGCTAACCAGTTGATCAGCATAGGGCAATTGCCCGCGAACAACTATTCTTTGGCCTTGGAGTTTTTGCAAACGCTAGGAGAAGTAAAAGTCATGTCCCAACCTGCGATCCTCGTTGTCAACGGTCAAGAAGCAAGACTGATGGTAGGATCGCGTCAGGCTTATGTCATTGAGAGCTTAAGCCAGGCTACTGGCAGTACGCTTAGCGCGGAGAATGTACAATTTATTGACGTGGGTGTTAAGTTAAACGTTATCCCAACGATCAACAGGGATGGTTATATAACTCTCAAGATCAAACCGGAAGTCAGCAGCGTTGCCAGTATACTTACGACAGCTTTAGGAAGCACTGTGCCGATAGTGGATACTGCCGGATTAGAAACAGTGGCTAAGATCAAAGAAGGCAATATGCTGATCATAGGCGGTTTATTTCAAAAGGACCTGGAAGATAGAAAAACAGGGGTCCCGGGGCTGATCCATAATAATTCAGCCAATGTTTTCTTTGGCTCGCGTGCGGATCTGAATTCTAAGACTGAGACGATCGTGTTGCTGGCGCCGTATATAGTTAGAGGAGATGTCAGTACGAGCGCCAATGAACTTGCTAAATCTGAAGCCTATAGGGCTTTTCCCGAGGCCTTAAAGATGCCTTTTACGGTTTCCGGACAGATGAAGCCAGGCATAGATATGAATTATATGGAAAACAAACTTAAGGGTATGGAAACTTTGCAATAGAGAGGAAACTTAATTGCGCATAAATAAGATCGCCAACATCGTTGTCCTTGGAGCTATTTTCCTGCCATGCATGTCCGGTTTCTTATCGGCCCAGGAGAATGGGACTAATAATGACACTCGAGTCAGTGAAGAATTAGATTCTAACACCGCGCCCAGCACCAAAGATAACGACAAGGACCTTCCTAAGGGCATAACAATAGATAACAAAAAGATATCGCTGGACCTAAAAGGGATAGACATTGGAGAATTATTAAGAATACTTTCCATGAAGATGGGCATAACCATCGTGCCCAGCAAAAGTGTGACCGGCAGGGTCACTATATTTTTAAATAATCTTACCTTTGAAGACGCGCTGGACGTTATTCTTATAAGCCAGGATTTGGCCTGCGATAAGAGCGATTCGATGATCAATGTCATGACATCAGGCGAATATGAAAAACTTTACGGCAAAAAATATAATGAGAAAAGACGTTATGCATCTATTAAACTTAATTACGCCAAACCCTCCACCGTATTGGCCGCTTTAAACCAGATCAAATCTGATATTGGCAAGGTCATCGTGGATGAGTCCTCGGGCTCCATGTTCCTTATTGACGTTCCGGAGAAACTGGCTCTGATGGAAAAAAGCATTAAGGACATCGACCACTCCCCGGACATGGAAATTTTTGATATAGAGTACGCCAAACCTGCGGATATGAAAGCTGACCTTGCCAACGCGATCAATGCGGGGACAGGCCAGGTCGTTGTGGACGAAAGGTCCTCTAAGGTCATCGTCTCAGATCTGCCTGATAAGATGAGGAATATCAAACGCATGGTGCGCGCTTTCGACGCTGAAACCAAGGAAGTATTCCTTGATACAGAAGTTGTTCAGGTGACGTACACCGATGAATATCAACAGGGGATCAATTGGCAGAAATTATCTGTGGGAGGCACGAAAACCGGCTTGACACAGACCTTCCCGGCTACTCCTTCCTGGACTCCAACAGTTCCGTTAACCTCGAATAATATGACTTTAACCTACGGCGTCCTTAATAGCGGTAGTTTCAGCACAACCATCAACTTTCTACAGACTTATGGCAAGGTCAAGATCCTTTCCAGTCCACGGTTAGCCGCGATCAGCGGCCAGGAGGCCAAGGTGATGGTGGGTGAAAGAGACGCCTATGTCACCAGTACTCAGAGTCAGGCGCAAACCACCACCGTGACGGCGGAAAACGTTCAGTTTATCGATGTGGGGGTCAAACTTAACATCGTACCCGTGATCAATGACGATGGATACATCATAATGAAGATCAAACCGGAAATAAGCTCGGTAGGGTCTGTCTTGACCGATAGCGCCGGGGATGAGATACCCATTGTGGACACCGCGGAAGCTGAGACCACGATCAAGGTCAAGGATGGGGCCATGATCATGATCGCCGGCCTTAAAAAAGTAGAAAGGGACACTTCTAAGACGGGGTGGCCGTTCTTGCAGAACATCCCTATTCTGGGTAATCTTTTCGGTAGCAAAGCACATTTAAATCAAACGACGGAAGTGATCGTTTTTGTCATTCCGCATATTATCAAAGGAGATTTTTCTATCCCGGGAGCGCAGCTTGAGAAGATGGTGCCTGCCGATATCACATCTGATGCAATGAAGGACAGGATCATTTCCGGCGGCTTGTCGGGATTTTCGGCACAACAACAGGGAGGCGTGGATAAAGAAATATTTGAAAATACAAAAGGGCTAAAGGAATATTGATCATGAAAATGAAAACAGTTTATCTGTTCATAGTTGTGTTTTTGTCCGGGATGGCACAAGTATCGGTTTTGGCTCAGCAAAAATCCCGCTTAGAGACGCAATTGGATGCAGCCAAAGAAAAGGCGGCAAAACTTAATGTCCGGCCGGTGGAGCAAAACGTCGAACTCAATAAAATCATTTCTTTGCAAAGCGATGAACTGGCTGTGCTTAAGGATCAAATTAGTGATCTAAAAAATAAAATCAAGATGACGTTGGCGGAAGATGTCAATGGGTATGCCCAGGCCGGCAATGCATATATGCAATGCAGTCTTTATGACAAGGCCATAGAGAATTATGATAAGGCAGCTTCGATCGATCCCAATGATGCTGAGATCCAATTAAGGTTAGGGTTTTTATATAAGCAAGCACAGGACGAGCCGAAAGAGGCCGTATACCACTTTAAAAAGTATTTATCGCTTCAGCCTAATGCCAAGAATAGAAAAGAAGTAGAATATCTGATAAAAATGCTGTCTAATAATAGTAATAGTGACTGGTCCAACTGAATGGATAATAAGCGTGGAATGGGACAATGGAGGGGATAATGGTCAAGAATAATGCAAAATTCATAATCGCGCTTTTTATGATAAGTTGGCTGGCTGTGGCCCTATTTGCTTCTCTTTACCTTGCAGCGATGGCGCAGAATTCCAAACTTAATAATTTTTTGTCTCTAAGAGATCAGGACATAAATTCTTTGCGTTCGGATATAATAGGCTATGCCAGGCTAAAGCAGGAACAGAACAACTGGGAGAAAAGCGCGCTTAATTATGTTCAGTGGCAGTTCGCCCTCAAGGAGGAGCTTTCGCTTTCCAGCGCGAAGATCTCAAGCGAAATATCTAAAATAAAAGATGTAAGGAAAGAAAAAAATTTGTCAGCCCTTTTGTATAACAACCTTGGGCTTGCTTATACCATGTCACTGGATTTTAATTCCGCGATAAGGGCATTTGAGCAGGCGGTGAGCATTAAATCCAATGATCCATATGGCTATTATTGTCTAGGCCTTCTATATTCCGTTTACCGTGATAACAAGGATAGGGCCATTAAGAATTACACAAGATTCCTTGAGCTCTCACCCAAATCGCCCAAGGCCGCAGAGGTCAGGGAGAGGATCAAAACGTTGCAAAAAGGATCGGCAAAATAAGATGACTAATCTAAGGACGCTGATAATGGTAGTGGCCGTAATCGCGTGCATGGCCTTGGCGGTCACGGCCGGAAACCTATACATCAAAAAGAACAACCTTGATATTGAACTTACCCGGTCCCAGCAGATAATCCAGAAAGTACAAAATGAAATGGACCGCCTTGAATCCGATAAAAATAAAGCCCTCGCGCAGAATGAAAAATTAGAACAGGACGCCCTTTCGTTTGTAAATTCCAATGCCAAATTGCAGCAGGAAAAAGAAGAGGACGCCAAGATGCTCGAAGCTGCCAAGACCTTGCTTAAGAGAAAAGAGGTTGATTTAAACCAGGCAAAGCAAAAGCTGGCTGACCTGAACGCAAAAATTTCAACCCAACAGACAAATATAAACAGCAGCTTATCTAATGAAAAAAAGGACCTGGAAATCCGCTTAAGCATGCTTGAAGTTACTTTGAAAAAGGAAAGAGCTCTGTTTCATTATAATTTGGCCGTGGCTTATACCAAATCAAAGCTTTATAATGACGCGATAGAGTCTTATGAGAGATCCCTGGCCCTGGATCCTAACAATGCTGACGCGGATTATAATTTAGGGCTTTTGTACAGTGATGTTAAGAATGATCCGAAAAAAGCAATAGCGCATTACAAAAAATACCTTGAGCTTAAACCGGATGCACAAGACAGGGATGAAGTACAGGGTTGGATCGATCAATTAAGATAAAATATGCTTAACAAAATTTTTATTTTAGTAGCTTTTTTTTGTTTACTAGCAGGGATTGTTAAGCCGGTTTTCGCGGAAACAACCATTTTTCAGTCGCCCCTTGTTTGGCGTAATGATGGCGCGGGTGATTATTTATTTAAAGATAACGGGCAATTAATCGGCACGCGCATCGGAAGTGATGGGGCGGTGGAGTTTGTTTCAAGCCCCGCGACTTATGAGCTTTTTTTACCTTATCAGGCCGCTGCAGCCATCAGTAGTTTAACCGCAACATGGACTTTTGAGGGCAGGGTTTCCATGGAGGTCAGCTCCACCGGCAACTCAGCCGATTACACAACAGTCACAAACGGCGTTCCTCTTAATCTTGCAAAATCCTCCTCGGGAAACAGCATCAAATGGCGCGCCACTCTACTTGGGCCGGGAAGCAGGCTTAGAGAGGTAAAGATATCCTACGCGGACGCCTCTGGCGTTAGCGGAAGCTTCGGCAATCCCCAACTCACCGGGTTTAATTTCAAAAAAACTATATGGATCGATGGCGGGGATGTGGACCATTATCATTTTCAGGTGCCGATCAAAGTGGCCCAATCGGTCAAGGCTAAAGGAAACGATGTGATCATCAAAGGCGTGCTGCAGTCGGACTTTGACGATATTTATTTTACCTTGGCCGATGGACAAACGCCTTTACCTTTTGACAAAAGAAATATAAGAGGGCCGGCAGGGGCCCAGACAGCGCTGTTTTGGGTAAAAATACCCCAAATACCCAAAGCCGGCTTCCCTATATATATGTTTTATGGGAGGTTAAACAGTCCTGACCTGTCAAACCCGGACAGGGTGTTTGATTTCTATTACGATTTTACGGACAGTGTTTTTGATGATGCTAAGTGGCAGGCGGCGGATTTAAGCTATGGCACCATTGAGTACAAGCTTAATTCAAATAACGTAATCAATATAGTGGACAGAAAAACACTGGCAACTTCGGACCAGATCATCGCTTTTTTCAAAACAGGAACTGGATTTGCCTGGGTAAGACAACGCAAGGCGGCCAAGAAACCACCCATGCCTGATGCGGGCAAGACAGCAAGCTTCGCGGAAGAAATACCGAATTTGCCGGTATTCCAAGGGGTTGCGCTCGCCCCTAATGGAGATGTGGTGCTAGCTAAAGGACAGACGAAGGGAGAATACACTTCAAGTTTTATCTATCCAACGCAACCGGTACGCATTATGGTCCCGGAATGGACAACAGGCACAAACACAGCTCCCCCGCTTAATGTGAGAATAAGCGCAACAGCAGACACGGGGGTTTATGAGCAGAATTGCGTTAGCGGCGCTTATAATTACGCTTCCCGCAAGGATTTCACACCGGGTCAGATTTTGCGTTTCATGGCCGGGTTTTCCCGGACGAGCGCTTCTTCTTTAGGACCGCAGCTTAAAACGTTTAGCCTTGATTACCGGCCAGGGACCATTTCTCTAATTA
>CAYNGE010000010.1:18127-19301 GCA_964396865.1 uncultured Planctomycetales bacterium | reverse complement strand
GTACACATAAGGCCTTTTCCATGGATCAAGCGGCACCTTATCAAGATAAGGCCCCTTCCAATTTGGATCACCCGGAGAAACCACCAGATCATCGAGAGTTTTAGGAAGAGAGCCTGTGTCAGCGTCATAAAGTTTTATTGCGGTTGCGATATTCACATTAATATCCGCCCTGGCAACGCTTATCCTTGCCTGTTCGGAACGCCCGATCATGTTCGGCGCCACCATAGCCACCAAGACGCCGATGATAATGACCACTATCATCAATTCAACTAAAGTAAAAGCTTTCTTTTCCATCATTAGTGCTCCCTCCATTGTTTTATTTTGTTCTCACTTATAAGTATGTCGTATATTGTCACGGGTTTATTTAAGACCCGGACGCTAATATGCCAGCAAAGATCATTAGAGGACACTGTTATCAGATTTCTACTTATGGCCTGCAATAGCTCTGCCTCAAGAGAACTGGAAAATCCGCTCAAGGAGCTTAATTTATCAATAATTGTAGAGGGGTCATCAAAAATACCATCGTCTTGCGTCCCCTCGATCCCATCCTCGCCCGCGCGAAATTCTTTGATAACCCCTATCAGATCATCGTCAAAACCAATAGCGCTCAACACTTCGGGCCCGGCTGTATTTATATTGATCTGACCCTGGGAATCGACAGTTACAAGATCCTTGATCTTGTCATAAATTTCCGGCGTCATGTCTTCAATTAAAAAAAGTTCTTCTTTGATCTTAAAAGGACGCCATTTGGAACCGGTTATGGCCGTTGCCATATCCATATCTATTCCGGGCAAACGCGCTAAGACATCAGCGGGAGCGGTATTGATGTTGATCTTGCTGTCTTCATCGACGGCATAATATACGCACTGTGCCTGGCCCAATTCTTTTTTATGCTTAGACCTTAACCCATAAAGCGTATCATAGGGAAGCGCGGATTGGATCCTGTCGGTCTTAGCCAACAACAGGCAGGATTTAGCCGCGTATTCACTCAAAATACTGCCTTTGATCCTGGTTGTCAACATTATTTGGGCAGGTATGATCTTATATAAAGCAACCGCCAGGATCGAAAAGAATACCAACACCCAAACAGCGATGAGTAATATACTCGCCGAATTATGCCGTAGGGATAAAGACGATCTTCTCATATTCCTCGATTCCTAGTCTGATCCTGATC
>CAYNGE010000010.1:0-18117 GCA_964396865.1 uncultured Planctomycetales bacterium | reverse complement strand
AGCGGGAGGCTCTAGTCCATCCTCTTTGGCCCAAGCGTCCTTCCAGGCGTACTCCTTTTTGTCTTTATCATAATAAAGATAGCTAAACTGTGCGTTATCCAAATCGGCGAATTTCTCTTCTGTATATTCTCCTTGCAGGTCTTCATTAATGGCTGTTTTCAATTCTTCCTGTCTACGGAGCAATACTTTTTGCATATCGTCAAACTTATAAGTGACCTTAAAAACAGAATCTCTGGAAAAAGCCAGGAAAGAGATCTGTTTTCCTTCCCCCGTAAATCCGATCTGTGGAATATACACGCTTTGGCGTAGGTCTCTGGCAACTAACTGCAGGGTAAATGCTAATTGGGAAGATAATGTTTCTGTGTCTTTGGCTCTCGACCATATCTTAAGACCCGCGCTAAGCGTGCCTACCAAACCAACGCCTATGACGGCAAATATGGTCGCGACTATCACCATTTCGGCCAAAGTAAAGCCGCTCTTATTTTTTCTTGTTCTCGAAATAAATGACGAGGCTTTCATTATTACTTTTTCCATGATCGGTCCAAAAAAGACGCAGCTCTACTTCACTCAAAGGGTTCTTTTGTGGATTTTTTTCATTATCGCTTTCTTCTTTAGGCTTATTTTCCTTTAATTTTAATGTTTTTAAAGTGTAGACCGCTTTTTTGACCCCGAAATCCAGTTCTTCCTGAGTATCTTGGGGCAAATATCCCTTTTCTTTATATACTTTAAGCTCAAGTTCATTGGCTTTAGACTCAAGCAATTCCATGGCCATCAATTTATATCGCGTTATTCTAAGGGCATCCTGGGCTGTAAAAAAAGAACGCGTTACCAAAACCATGCCAATGGTCAATATAACGGCTGTTACCATCAATTCAACCAGGGTGAATCCTGTGTTTTTCATACTTGTTTCACAATAAGGTTAAACTAACTGTTGCCTCTAACTTAAGAAGATTGCTTTCGGGGTCCTTGGGGGTCACGGTTACATTATCAAGCGCGATCAGTAAGCGGGTATTTTGAACTTTATATATAAAATTATATATTTCTTCCAGCGAGCCCTCTACACGCAGCTGAGCGTCATATTGCTTGTATTCGCCGCCCTTGGCCTCATGACTCTGCGGGGTCAAGCTTACCATTGATAATCCTGATGTGTTGACCATTGTTTCAACATCCTTAAGGAATGCCGCTATTTCTTCGTCTTCGGAAGCGTTCTTATCAGAAAACAAATAATCTTTATATTTCAAGCGCTCATCCATGATAAGGTCTTTCTTCCCCTCCATCTCTAATGCCGCTCTTAGATCAGCCTCTTCCAGCCTGATCTGTTGCTGCAAAGACCTTGCTTTTGTAGACATAGCAGAGAATAAAAACCTCTGGACTATGAATACAAAAAATACCCCTAAAGCCGCAAAAATGAGGATCCTGTCTCTCTTATTTAAATGGGTAAGGTCCATTTTACGCGTTAATTCCTCTATAGTTTGATACCTGGGGAAACAATCTCAAATTCCGTAATTTCCTCGTTACTGTTGTTTTGTTTTCTGGTCCTTGTGGACTTGACAGCAGCATTTTTAAAATATTTCGAATCTTCCAGCGTTTTTACAAAGTCAAACACATTGGAAGTCTCTCTGCAGTGGCCTTTAAAAGTAACACTATGATCATCATGGACGCTGATGGAATCCATGGCTATGTCTTGGGGAATGATCTTCTGAATTTCCGTAAAGATACCCAAAAGGGATTCCCTTTGCCCAATAAAACCCTTGACGAATTTAATGCGTTTATAATCGCGCAGGAGCGTTCCCGCGTTTTCTTCCAATGTTTTATTGTAATCTTTTAAGCGGCTTAAATAGGCTTGCTGGATGCCAAGCTTTCCCCCGAAAAATAGAAGCAAAGCCATCAAAAAATAAGCCGCCAAACTGCCCGTAATAGTTAATTCCCTCATTTTATCTTTAAGATTCTTCCTAACCTGCAATTCCGGCGGTATGAGAGAGATCCGTTTTTTCCGGCCACCGAGGATCAACTCCGATAAAGCGGTGAAAGAAACATTTTGTTCCGGATACGGGGTCTCGACAACCTTCGAGGGCATATCAAATTCTCCGCCTATGGCCTTTTCAAGCTCTAAAACTATTTTTCCGCCGCTTAGAAATACCTTAAGCGGGTTCTTATTGGACACTTCATTGTGAAAAATAACCAGCGACTGGCGAACTTCGCCCCAAAGCTTATTTATTCCGCTGACGTTCAGATCACCGTTATCTATCTTCATGGCGATGGCGCGGGTAAACAATACGTTTTCGCGGTCAAACACTATAAAATCGGTATAAGAAGAATCAACGTCCAAAACAAGGTACAATTCTTGGGCGCTGATACCGGATCTCTGGCTAGAAAGGATCCGCTGATGCACCGCCAATGAGCTTAAAGTTATTTCATCCGCAGAAAACCCCGCCATTTCTATGATCTTAAGCTGCCTCTTTAGGATGTCACGATGGATGATGACCAACATCAATTTGGTATAGCCCATCTCATCCGTACCGCCGATGACATAGTCGTAAACAACTTCCTCTTTTTTATAGGGAACGATCTGCGCGATGCGAAGACCCAGCATTTGATTAAGTTCATTTCTGTCCGCAGAGGGCAAATTCAACATCCTTACCGTGACCTGATTGCGGGGTATGCAAAGTGTCAGCGGATGGGGCTTGATCTTTAACAGCTGTAAAGTCTTGGCCAATAACTCACCGATCTGCTTATCGTCCAGATGGCCGATCGGCTTGGCTATGCAATCGCCTGTCTGTGACCCTTTGGTCATGGACGTAGGCGGCAGGGCTATCTTTAAAAACTCTTCATTGATCTCTATTACGACCGGCGTTTTCATTTATTCCTTAATGAACAGATTGTGTGATCTGGAATGTAGGTAGAAGTACGGCCAAAACGATCGTACCTATGATCAATCCTAAAAATAATATGAGGATCGGCTCTACCAGGGCGCTGACTACGCTTAAGTCCGCTTCCAGCTGCTGATTGCAAGAAAATGAGATCTCGTCAAGGACTTCGCCAAGCCTTCCGGTTTCTTCTCCGACGGAAAGCATTTTAATGAAGAATTTCGGCAATCCGGTATATTCACCCATGCTTTTGGCCAAGCTCTGCCCGGCAGAAACTTCCAAATAAACTTTTTTCATCTGATCTTTAAGCAGCGGATTATCAAGTATACGGCTGGATATCTCCAATGATGACAATGCGGGCACCCCGCTATTTAAAAGCAGGCTTAAGGAGCTTGAAAAATTAACCAATTCCTTATTATCGATGATCTTTTTGATCAACGGTATCCTCATCCCTAAACCTCTGGCCGCTATCAGAAAAAACGAAGATCCTTTGCGCATATAAATAAGAACATAAATAATGACGGCCGCGATCAACAGCCAGATCCAATTTTCCTGCGCGAATTCGCTTAAGCCGAAAACGACCTTGGTTAATACGGGTAAGCTGTCGCGCTCACTATCAAAGATCGGTTTTAATTTAGGGACAACAAAAGTGATAAGCACAAATATACTGCAAAAACCCATTATTAAAAGCAGCACCGGGTATGCCAGGGTAACTTTGATCTTTGTTTTTAATGCTTCTTCCCGCGCCAAATAAATAGTTATTTGTTTAAAAGAATGGTCCAGCATCCCGGTTGCTTCGCCTGCCTTGACCATATTGACGTATAAAGTCGAGAAAACCTTTGGGAAACCCTCAAGGCTTTCAGAAAAGATCTTTCCTTCTTTAACGTCAGTATAAACATGCAGGATGATTTCTTTTAACCGGGCATTATCGCTTTGCTCGTAGATGGTATTTAATGCAGACAAGAGCGGAACCTTTGAGCGCATCAGCATGAGCAGGTTTTGCGTAAAAAGTAGTATGTCCTTTGATCTTATTTCTTTCTTTGATAATTTAACCGGTAAAGAAGGAGCATGAGGTCCCTCCCCGGCCGGCTCAAACTTCTGGAGCGACACCGGAAACAGGCCTTGATCGGTAAGACTACCCAGCGCCTGGTCCTCATTTTGCGCATCGAGAGTGCCTTCAACGATCTCATCGAGCCCTTTTTTTGCCTTGTAAGCGAATTTCATTGTTACTCCGATTCCAGTTCAGCTACCCGGAGGACTTCCTCCGCAGTTGTAATACCTTCCTTTATTTTCTCAACCCCGGCGTCAAACAAAGTTTTAAAACCCATTTCTTTGGCTTTGGCTTTGATCTGTCTTACGGAAACCTTGTTAGTCATCAGCTCCCGTATCGCGTCATTGATAAACAGCATCTCATAAATGGCCACCCTACCGCTATAACCGCTTGACTTACAGCGATCGCAGCCGCTGCCGTAAAAGGTACGCGTATCTCTGATCCACTTTGGAAGAAGGTCTTTATCTTTTCTTTCCTGTTTGCAGTTGGGACAGATCGTCCTGACTAAGCGCTGTGAGATAAACGCGTTGACCGAAGAAGCCACTAAATAGGGCTCTATACCGATGTCCAGCAAACGGGTGGCACCGGAACAGGCGTCATTGGTGTGCAGCGTGGAGAAGATCAGATGTCCGGTCAGGGAAGTGCGTATGGCCAACTCCGCCGTTTCCAGATCGCGGACCTCGCCTACCATCATAATATCAGGGTCATGTCTCAGGATGCTGCGCAAGGCATTGGCGAATGTAAATCCTATGTCGGAACGGACTTGTATCTGCATGACGCCGTTTAGTTCGTACTCTATCGGGTCCTCAATGGTGATGATCTTGGTGCCCTCCTTGTTAAGTTTGCTTAAGCACGCATAAAGTGTGGTGGTTTTTCCGCTGCCCGTAGGTCCGGTAAGAAAAACGATCCCGTGGGGCTTTTTTAAAAGCAATTCAAGGTTCTTTAGATCATCCGGCCGCATGCCCAGGTCCTCAAGATTAAATAACATGCTCATCGGCAAGATCCTGATGACCACATTTTCCCCGTGTAAAGCAGGAATAACCGAAATCCTTAGATCCACCTGTTTATCCTGAATTTTTATGATGGCGCGGCCATCCTGAGGCATACGGCGCTCAACGATATTTAAATTGGCCATTATTTTAATACGTGAAACTATGGCCGCATAAAGGTCCTTGATCTGCTGCGGAAGGCGTACTTCATAAAGGATGCCGTCGATACGGTATCTCACGAGCGCCTTGTCCCGGTAAGATTCTATATGGATGTCGGTCGCCCTTGAAGAAACCGCTTCGGTCAGTATCTGGTTGACTAACTTGACTACGGAAGCGTCCTGGGAAAACCTCTCCAGATCTTCTATATTCCCCATTGCCGCGGTTGGTTTGTTCGTCTTTGGGGCATCGGGCTCTGCCTGCGTTAGTAATTCCTCCACCGTTTCCGCGCCAACGCCATAATAACGTCTTAAGGCCGCAAGGATCTCTTCCTCGGTAGCCAGGACCCTTACTACTTCGTAACCCAGATGAAGCTTTAGATCTTCCATCGGCCATACCGCTAAAGGATCGGAAACGGCAATTGTCAACAATCTCCCTTTGATTGCCAGCGGCATAAATTTATAATACCAAACGAGTTTAGCCGGGACTACTTTGATGACTTCTTCGGAAACCACGATATCTTTTAAGCTTGGATAGAATAAAAGCTCAAGTTGTTTGGCCAATGTCTTTAAAAGCTGTTCTTGAGTGATAAATTTCATGCGCACAAGGATCTTTCCTATGATCTCACCGCTCCTTTTGCTTTCTTCAAAGGCCCGTGCAAGCTGCTCCGGCTTGATCAAACCATTTTGTACTAATAAATCACCTATTTTAGGCATATCCGTCCTCTCTTAATTAATCCCCGGTAAAGCGCCGATCATATAAAATTTATCTTCTGTTACCGTATCCATTCTTCCGCTGATGATCATTTCGCAACCTTTAAAGGTTTCTTCAAGGGTCACATAAACACCCTTTTTACCTATGTATGATTCACCGGTAAAAAACGGCTGGGTAAGAAAATTCTGCAGCTTGATGGCGCGGTCAAATAGAGTGCGCTCATGGCTGGATAACTCGTCTTTGCCGATGATCGACACGATACGTTCCAGATCATGGTGCTTTTGAAAATGTTTGATGACATCTTGGGCAACATCATAATGTCTTTTGCCGACTATGTTTGGGTTAATGAAACTGCTTGTTGACAAAAGCGGATCAATGGCCGGATACCGGCCGCGCTGAACGTATTCGCGCGACAAGACGATCACTGAATCAAGATGCGAAAATATGGCCACTACCGCCGGATCAGTCAAGTCATCGGCAGGCACATAAATGGCTTCCACCGAAGTAATGCTGGAATCTCGCCGGGATCTGATGCGCTCATGGAATTCACTGATCTCGCTGATGAGCGTCGGTTGATACCCTGTCTCCGAAGGGATCCTGCCTAAGAGCGCGGAAAGTTCAGCACCGGCCTGGGCAAATCTAAATACATTATCTATAAAAAACAAAACAGCCTTACTATTCTTCTGGACTGATTCCGCGATAGCTATTCCGGTGTGCGCGGCTTCAAAACGCGCGCCGCAAGTTTCATTCATCTGGCCAAACACCAGTATCGAACGATCGAGGATCCCTGTCTTTACGAATTCATAATAGAGCTCGTTTCCTTCCCTGATGCGTTCGCCGACTCCCGCAAAAACGCATGTGCCCTGTTGTCTGGTAATGATGTTGTGAATGACCTCCAAAATTAAAATTGTTTTGCCAAGGCCTGCACCGCCTAAGATCCCGGTCTTTGATCCCTTAAACAAGGGAAATAACAGATCAATGCATTTGATCCCTGTTTCCATCATCTCAAGACCGACCCCTACCTCCGCTTCGCTAAATTCACTGGTGTTCTTTTTGTCGTTGTGGTTACGTATGGGTATCTCATGATCGCTTGTGATCTCTCCCTTGCCATCGATGGCCTTACCCATGGCATTGATCACCCTTCCGTAGATCTTCTCTCCCGCAGGCACACACACAGGAGATCCAGTGGCAAAGCACTCTGAGCCCCTCTGTAAGCCATAATTATAGTCCAGGCTGATACACCGGCATATGTTAGGTTCATGGTGTTCGATGACCTCAAGCATCACCACGTTGCCGTCGATGGTTATAGCTTTGATGGTGTCATAAATTAACGGCAATTTCTCGCTGTCAAACTGAACATCGGCTAATGAGCCATAAACCGCGATTATTTTTCCCTTTAATTGCATATCAAGTTTCTCTGGCCTTCTTCTCCAGCAGTATTTTAGACGCCGATATCTCCCTGATAGATTTATCCTTCAATGTATGCACAAGCCGGAAATATTCAAAAGCTTCCTTTTGCGTGATAAGCTCCAACTGCCCCGTGCTCTCCTCGAGGTGCATGATCTTGGCGGCAAACTCCGCTAATTTTGAAGATTGCTCGATTTGCAATATCTTAAATGCTGCCTGCAATTCAATTAAACGCGCCAACGCCCTGCGTTCATCAGGATAGATGAATGCCGCCTCCATCAGCGCGCCCACACGGATCTCTGTTTTGAGATCAGGAAATTGATAGGGCAGCAACTGCACCGTCTCGATATGCTGCTGGTTTAAGGAAATAAATTTAGGGTAAACAAATATGATCCTGCTGGACTTTTTGGTGTAATGATCGAACAAATAATCCCGGAAATCCTCGATCTGAGAATAATTAAGGTCTTCGCTTAAAGCAGGCATAGGGACAAAAGGCCTGGCTAGATCCTCCATGTATTTGGCCCCGGACCTGCCTAAAACAAGGATCTCATCTTTTTGGGATTTATAAATATCCAAAGCCGTGTTGATCAAGGCCATATTGAGCTCGCCCATGAACCCCTCATCGGAGGTTATCACGACGATCAGAGAGCCCATGGCCTTTTTTTCTTCTAAATACGGATGATGGGGCCCCTTGCGTTTGATTATTTCTAGACAATAATCCAAATTCAGGCGGTAATCCTCACTAGGCTTATCCATGGACTGAAATATATGGAACTGAAAAATAGCCGAAGCCTTTAATACTTCAAGCAAGTCGCCCAGGCTTTTATTATATTCCAGACTCTGTTTTGCGGCCGGCAATGTAAGCATTTTCTCTAACCTTTATCGGCGGTCTTAAAAAAATCCATCAACGCCATATCCAGCCCTATAGTAACATCGGCAGTTAATGACTTATCTTGTGCAAGCAGCTGAACTGACCGCGGATCATGCTCCTTAAAGTAAATAAAGAATTCATTAATGAAGCGTTTGAGCTGCACAGGCTCAAGCGTTTCCAATACCTTACGCTTAAAAGCATAAAAAAGAACGATCTCTTCTTCTACGCTTAGGGGCTGGTTAGCCGGTTGGACCGATATTTCCCTTAAGATGTCTCCCCGCTTGATCTTATCTAATGCTTCATTGGAAAGGCGGGTACGCAGCTTGGTCATGCGCAGCAGCTCGCGATACTGGGCATATTCCAGCCTTAAGCCGCTCCCAAGTTCCCTGATCGCGGGATACTGTACTCTGCTGCCTATACGCGAAACCGATAACCCAAAGTCTATAGCGGGTTTAAACCCCTCATGGAAAAGCGATGAACTGATATACAGCTGTCCATCGGTAATAGAGATGATGTTTGTCTGGATATACCCGGTGATGTCTCCCTGTAAAGTCTCCGCAATGGGAAAAAAAGTCATTGAGCCGCCCCCTCTGGAACTTTTTAATTTACCGGCCCGTTCCAGCAGTTGGGAATGAAGATAAAAAATATCTCCCGGATACGCCTCTCGCCCCGGAGAACGCTCTAAGAGAAGGGACATCTGCCTGTAGATCCAGGCATGTTTTGTCAGGTCATCAAAAACAACCAGCACATGTTTGCCGTTATACATAAAATACTCGCCCAATGCCGCCGCGGTATAAGGAGCGATGTATTGCTCGGCGGCCGAAGTATTCGCGCTGGCTGTAACGACAATGGTATGCTTAAAACAATCCTTCTGAAAAAAAGTATTTAGTATTTTTTTTAAAGCCGATTGTGGCCCGCCGATCCAGCAGTAAATACAGATCACGTCTTTCCCGGCCTGATTGATGATCGTGTCTACCCCTATGGTCGATTTGCCTGTTTGACGGTCACCGATGATCAGTTCCCTCTGGCCTTTTCCGATAGGTATCACCAGATCGATCATCTTGATGCCCGTGACTAACGGTTCGACGACCGGTTCTCTTTCCATGACCCCGGGCGCCTGGCGGAACACCGGATATGAATCCGCGGAGATGATTTCACCTCCGTCGTCCAAGGGCTCACCGAGGGCGTTGACTATCCTTCCTATAAAA
Organism: uncultured Planctomycetales bacterium; assembly: GCA_964396865.1. Classification (GTDB taxonomy): domain Bacteria; phylum Omnitrophota; class Gorgyraeia; order Zapsychrales; family Fredricksoniimonadaceae; genus JABDGZ01. The sequence goes on along the minus strand of CAYNGE010000010.1, from coordinate 8,854 downwards.
TTTTTTCCTACGGGAACAGTAAGCAGTCCGGAGAGGCTGACAACGCTGTCACCCACTGAAATAGAGGCCTCCGAACCCAGAATAATGACCATGACCTCTTTTGGGTTAAAGCCCATGACAATGCCCTTGGTACCGTCGCCAAAACGCACCAGCTGTCCATAAACACATGAAGGCAGTCCTCTGATAAGCGCGATACCGCGGCGTATGTCCCTGACAACGCCTACTTCGTTGATCTCAAACTGGGGTATATGAAAATTATCTAATTCCGTTGGCATATTTTTAAATAAATGATCAATAGGGACATTTACTGATTATTGAACGCTAAGTTTTTAGGTATGCTGACGCTTTGCTGAATTTATTTCTTAAACTGCCGTCAATGACAAAGTTGCCTACCTGTATGATGATACCTGAAATAATATCGGGGGTGATGGTTTCGGTAATATCCACCTGATGCATTTTTAGTTTTTGGGAAAGTACGCGCGCAAGTCTGGTCTTTTCTTGGGGACTTAATGCTAACGAGCAAGAAATTTTCAACGGACCTTCCTTGATCATAAATTTTTCATCAGGCAGCTTCTCGAGCTCATCAATAAATTCCGCCACAAGCTGGTGCTGCAGGAGGTCCATATCATTTTGGCCAAAGATGATCTTAAAGATCTTCAGAGAGATCTGGACGGCTTCTTCCTGGCTGCGGAGAGCAAAATTCCGTTCGGATTGTTGTGCCTGTTGGGCCGCCTTGCTTAATATCTTATCCGCCTCCTCCTTGGCCTGGGTCTCTAAATTGGAGGCTAGCTTTAATGCCCTTTCGCGCGAAGTATTGATGATACGCAAAGCTTCTTGTTTAGCTTTGGCCAGCTCCTCTTCTTTTTGCTTACGCAAAAGTTCCATGTTTTGTTTTAACTCTTCTTCCCGGGCCAGGTTTTCTTCATGCAGCGTCTTAAGGCGCACAAGGGCGGCGTTAAGCTGGCGGTAAAACAGCAAACGCATCGCGAAGATAAGCATGCAAAAAGTAATGACCTGGATTATGATGAGCTGGAGTAGCATTATCTTAATAAATTCGGGATCGTTAACAACGCCAGGACCGCGATGGACTCGGCGAAAATAAAAGCCGTTATCATGGAAAGCAAGATCCTTGGCGCTGCGTTCGGGTTTCTGCCAACGGACATGACCGCGGCATAACCAACCGCGGCTATGACCGCGGAAGGTCCTATTGTGGCAATGAGCATAATGATGATCAGCATTAAATTCTGCATAATGTCCGCCGGTTTATACCTCAACCATGGCTGTTAGTTTATTGTCACCGATGCTTACAAAACCTTTTTTGATCGGGACGCTTTTGATCTTGTCTGGCTCTTGGGTTATACCTGCTTTCGGGCGGTCCCTGATGATTATCCTTCCGGCCCTCAGACTATACAAGCAGGCATGGTGAAAATCCCAAACGGAAAACTCCCCATCCTCGCCGGGCAATATGACCTCATTGGCCTGGGCGGAAAACAGACTTTTAAATATTGTCAGGATCTCCACTTGCATTTAAATAATCCATCCACTTTTGGTCCATGTCCGCAATGTCCTTAAAATCATAATTACTCAACAAAGAATCCAGCCAATTTGTTTTATGGTCTTTTAACTCTCTGCAGTAATCCACAAATTTCTCTTTTCCATACTCAGAGAGCAGAAAATCCACAAGGCTTAGTGATTCCGCGTAAAATGGCCCAGGGGAAATAATGTCCCGCAGGCGCATGCCTCCCCCTTGACCCATTAACTTATCAAGCGGGATAAAAGCATTGGAGCCTAAAAGCTTGCGCGCCAGTGCCAGGCGTCTGGACCTGGATTGCTCCTGCATGCAAGCTACTCCCTCATCCAGCCACAAAGGCAGGTGGATATTAACACCGACATATTGCCTAAAAACCACATGGCCAAGTTCATGAGGAAGCAGTGACTCATAAAAATCCTGTTCCTGGAAATACGTATTGATGATCTTGTCTCTGACGTTCACACTTGCCTCTGACCAGTGAGGCTGACCCGTATTCTTCTCATACGCCTCCTGGCTTGGATAAATATAAATTTTACACCTGTTGTCCCAGGTCCAAAAATTGTCGAAACGGGTAAACCCCAAGGCATCCACGATGCTGTTATAAAAATATTCCGCCCTATCAATTAATTTATTAACATATTCTAAAGGAGTGTCCTGGTAATAAACTATAAAGTGCTCACTTTTCTCAATATTCCAAAGGGAAGCATCGGTTTGCGCGAAACAAGCCCCGGATAAAAAAAAGAAAAATACGCTAATAATCGCATACTTCATTTTTAAATTTTTTCACTGGCAGCTTCTACCCGGTTCTTTCCAGACTCTTTCGCTGCATACAATGCTTTATCAGCCATTTCTATCAAAACCTCTTTATTGCCCGCGCAACGAGGAAACGTAGCCACACCTAAACTCACCGTTACTTTCAATTTCCCTTGCTTGCTTGGACATTCGTGAGCTTCTATCTTTTTACGAATATTTTCTGCTATATCATAGGCCTCATGCGCGTCGGTTTCCGGCAAAATAACAGCAAACTCTTCCCCTCCATAACGCGCTACGATATCCACCTCTCTCGTATTAAGACGAAACATTTTAGCAGTTTCTATAAGCACAATATCTCCCTCTTGGTGACCATATATATCGTTAAATTCTTTAAAATTATCTATATCAGACATAATTAAAGATACGGGTTTTCCGAACGCTTCTGACCTTATAATTTCTTCATTTAACCTTTGTTGAAAATATCTATGTATCACTAACTGGGTAAGGCCATCGGTGATGGATAGGTGGTAGAGCCTTGCATTATAGATAGCTATGGCTGCCTGGTTCGTCAGGGTAGAAAGAAGACCTACGTCTTCGTTGGTAAATTTACCCCCATTTTTTTTATTTGTTAAATTGATGACTCCAATGGTCTTATCATTTATGACCAAAGGCATGCAGATAATAGAATTGACAAAAGACCCATGGGGCTTCTTGAACCGCCCATCTTCACTGATGTCGTTTATAAGGATATGGTGTTTAGTCGCGGCAACTTGTCCTGCCACCCCCTCTTCTAATTTAAATCTAGCACAATCAATCTCTCCACTATTGATCCTAGCTTCAATACCTTCGGGAACACCTCTTACTGCTTGCACCATAAGCTCATTTGTTCTATCATCCAAAAGCATCAGCGATGCGTTTTGCGCATCCACCACCTCTCGGGCCTTATCTAATATAAATACGATTATTCTCTTTAGGTTAAGGTTGAAATTCAACCCTTTGTTCACATCGTAAAGGATACAGAGACTTGCCATTTTATTTGATAATTCTTTCAATCCTTTTTCATTCTGACCATCATCAAACACCATCGCATTTTCAAGAGCAATAGCTGCCTGATTTCCCATTTTAACTAGAAAATTGAGTTCATCTTCCTGAAAAAAACTTCCGTCTTTTTTCCCCCCCAAGGAGAATACGCCTATTAATTTGTTTTTTGCCATTAAGGGCACCCATGCTCGAGGAGTTATATGTTCTAAACCAAAATTTCTTATGATCGGTTCAAAGATTAGCTCACCCACATAGCGGTAATTCCCGCAGTAATTCTCGACTAAAAATTGTTGTTCGCCGTCTAAAATTTGCCAAAAAGACCCATCCTCTTTTCTAAATCGAACCTTCCCTATCTCATCGGGATTAAGTCCAATGGCCTTGGCGCATTTAAAGTCTTGGTCTTTCTCATCATACAGAAAAAGCGCGCCACTGCTGGCTTGTGTTGCCTCATAGATACTTGATAAAAATACATCGCTGAGTTTTTCTATCATCTTGGCAGAAAGCAACGAGTTGTCCTTTAAGGAAAGCGCAAAGAAAGTAAAAACCCGGTCCAAAATTTCGTAGGTCTCTTTTGGAAGAAATGACAAGGTGTCCTTATCTATCGATACAATTATTCTTTCTTTCTCAGGCATTACTTTTTCTCTGACTTATTATCTTCTTTGCTAAAAGTATCATACGCCATGAATTTAAGCTGCCTTTGCCAGATGAAATAAAAACTCCCTGCTAACAAGGCCAAAAAGATAGTTACTGCCAAGAATAGTTTCCAGAAAGCCGAACGCGGAATACCGTTTCCTCCCTGTTGGGCCAGGAAACTGCGCTCCATCAGCAAGTCCTGTTTGACTGATTCCAATGTCTTGAGGTTATCGCGGTAATTGGAAATATGGACCTCCGCGTTGGCAGGGCTGTTCTTCTGGCTTTCGACAATTTCATTTAGCATGGAATCAATGGCGTTCTTTAAAAATGCCACCCGTTCATAATAATCAGTACCTTTGAGCAGTTGTTCCATTTTAGCGGCTTCTTTGCGTAAAGAATCTATCTCACTATCCGCAATGACCCATTTATCCTTGAGTATCACGTCCCGCTCCAAGAATTCACCCGGTTTCACATCATAGGTATTATATACGTAATAAACGCCCTGCTCGGTATCATAGGCGATATCCAGATCATCCTTATCCATTACGTCTTCGGGTTTGACCTCCCTGGGCAGAAATGCCTTGAGAGGGACCTTTTGGATCTGGCCCTTGGACGGATTAGCCACCACCAATTTTAAAATTATAGTGTCATCTGCGTAGGCCTGGAAAACAGAGAAACTTAAGAATATAAAAAAAAGTACGCTAAAAACCCTGATGGCTGTTGTTGTGACCTTATTTTCCATATTCATATAATTCCTGGACGATTGGTTTGTTTGCCACATTGTCGATCATGCTTTCACTCATGTCTATCGCAGTCTTTAACTCCTCCGTTTTATTCTTCAAGTAGTCAATATCCTGTTTCCTATCTGCAGAAACCTGATAGAGCTTTTGCAGGCTTAAGCCCCCTTCTCCTTTACCGATCAACCCCTGAATTTGATTAGATACTCCCTGTATCTGGGCAAACAATGCATCCATAGAGCCGGTAGATGCCTTACCTCCGGCTGTGGTTGTGCCAGGGGCGCTGCCAGCGCCAAGCTGGGTTATGGCAGACTCAATGATATCGATCTGGCTCTTTAAGCTTGCTGCTGCCACATTAATATTGCCAAGCCCGGTGGTGGTGCCTAAAATAGCGGAAACGTTGTTACTGATCTGCTCAAGATCAGAAGCAGTGATAGTGACCGTTAAGGAATCAACCGTGCCCTTGGTTGGCTCTGAGCATACAATAGTAGCATCCCCTAAGCCCCAGGAAGATTGAAAAGTCACAGGATATGAATATACACCTGTTGCGCCGATCTCCTTCATTGTGCCTTTGCCTATTCTCAAAAAGTTTTTAGGGTCATAGACATCTATTTTGGGCGACAGGCCTATAGCGGTTTGGTAACGTATCGTCAGCGTTTTGCCCTGGGCTATAGTTGTCTCGCTGTTTAATACCTTAGATTCGATGGTATTTGCCAGAGTGGCCTGCGTGGCGGTGATCTGGTTAGGAATAGTTGTCTGTGTGGCAGTAACTATCTGCGCGGTGTCGCTCTTTACGGCGCTGATGGCGCTTGTGATAGCGGTTTGGGCCCCTTGGATCTGAGAAGCTATGGTTTGTCCTGCTGGCTCGCCTATAGAATTAATTACATTTTGTGCCAATGCTTCCGTCACGCTAAGCGTAAACTGGGTGCCGTTTTGAAATGTACTGGTCGTGCCGTTGGCCCCGCCATAATTGATCACACAGTTAGCGTAATAAGTGCCTCCCGGCGTAAGGGCTGCGCCCAAGATATTATTGGCTGATAGGACATTAGGTATCGTTACTTGATAGACAGCATCATTAGTTAAAGTATCGGTCAGGGCAGGCCCTTGCAGGGTAACGGGTGTCAGCGTATTGCCAAATGGGTCAATGATCGTGACCGTCGCGGTGGGAGATAAATTATTGATACCGTTATTGGCAACCATCTTACCCAGGCGCGTAAGCCACATCCTGATCGACAATGTCTGGGCGCTCTCATTGTAAGCAAAATTGGATTCAACGGTGTAATTCGCGTTAGCTTCCACTATGCTTGTCATATTCTCAGTCCAGTGTATGGCGTTATCATAGACGCCGTCTGCCGCATCCGACGCTACGTCGACAGCCGCTGACGTGTTCAAATCCACGTATTGGTTCAACGAAAACGTAAAGGTATAATTGCCGTAAGGCAATTGTATGGAGAACGGATTAGTGGTAGGCACGAAAGCGGCAGGATAGTTAGGGTCCGGGGTGCCATTAGAATCCAGGACTGTGAGACTGAACCCTGTCAGCGCTGTGTCCGTCATAGAATCATCTACGGTCATATTGATAGTGTATTTCGCGTCAAGTTCAATAGAAGACGGATTTGAGCCGGTAGCAGGTGTTGGTGGAGTCGAAGCAAGGCCGGGTGAAGACGCGGTCAATGTCATAAACGCCGGATATGAGTTGATCGAAGAATAAACGGCGTAATTGCTAAAAGTAGCCAGTCCGTTTTGAGAAGTAGTTGTATTGGAAGCTCCTGGAGTAAGGCTGATGCCGCCAATGGAGGGCGCAACAGTTATCGGGACGTTACTTGAGGAGGTGTTGCCATAGCCATCAACTACCGCGACCGTAAAAGGATTCCAAGGGGCATTGGCCACGATCATGGTTTTCGGCGGGATCTTCCAAAAGAGTGATGAGCCGCTGCCTCCTATAACCATAAGGGAAAGCTCATCAGCCGGAGACAAAGCTGTTAGGCCATTAGCGTCGGTCGCCGTGATAGACACGCTCTCAGCATCAAATAAAGTCATATTAATTATTGAAGAACTCACGCCGTTGGTAAACTGGATATCGGTGGCGGTTCCGAAATTCCAGTTGCCGCTTTCGGTATAATCAGTGCAGGTAGGGTGATTCCCCAAGGGAGAAACTTCAGCACCGCTGAATATAATACCCATAGAGGTTGGGGAAGTATTGTAATTATAATTATAATCCAGATCTATATTGTTATTGACGTCCTCGGCTGTAATAGTGATAGGCTCGGTTGCGCCGGCATTCATTGGAGAGGTGCTCCCCCCCACCACTAATTTGGTGGCAATGACCTGGAGGGTCATGCAATTACTGACAGCCGCTAAATTTGGCATACTTGGATTATTGTATGTCAAATAAAACGTGTTAGACTTCGGGCCTAAAAGTTTAATATTCGTCCCCGGGTTCATCGTGAAAGCCAAGATCTTGTCACACGCCCCAACAGGCAAAGTGCTTTTGAGCGCCAAAGTCAGGCTGAATGTTTTGCTGCCGCCATTAGACACGCTGTAGATCATACTCGTGCCCGGGCCAAAAGTAATGGTATTGTCCGCAATAGTACCCGATATTTGTGTCACCCCGTCGCTGATGTAAGCGCCCTGCAAATAAGTGGTCCATCCGCCGGAGGTGTCATGGGTCGTGTCGCGGCCGATCACAATCTGGGATATCACGCCCGGAAATCCATCGCTACCGTTTTTTATTATAAAACTCAGGGCATTGCCGTACTGCTGGGCGTACTGCTGGGCTTGCGCCTGCGTGTTAACAATGGAAGAGATCGAACTTGACTCTCCGGATGGATTAGGCTGGGTTAGGGTCAACTCCGGTGCTGTGGAGCCGGGTATGAATGCATAAATAAACGACGGCAAGGTCTCCCCGGAGGGGGTCACGCCTGGCTCAGCGGAAGCGGTTGCGCATAAATAAATACTTTCCGGATAGGTATAGCTGACGTTTAAGAAACTAGCGACACCGTTGACAGTGGCGTTATTCGTAAGGTTGCTCCCCAACAGGGTGCCGTTTAGCGTCGCTGAGGAATTACAGCTTGAATTAGAGGAAGCTGTCAGGGAAATGTACGCGCCTTGTTGTGGACAGGCATTGCCGTATTGATCAGCAAGAGCAACTACCGGCTGAGGGGAGAAAAGACTTGGAGCATATATGATCGAAGGTGCCTTTTGAAATACCATTTGACCCATCGGCGCGGCATTGACCACCACCGGAGTCGAAGGTGTGTTTGCGGCCTTGTTGGCCACATTTGGGTTTGTGTCATTGGCAACCAGGGAGGCTGTTTGCGCGCGGTACAAGGTCGCGCTCAACGGAGTTGTCGAGACACCATTGGTAAAATTGACTGCGGTCACATAGGAATCCGTCCACGATCCCACAGGGCTGTTGCCCGGCACGGCCTGCCCCCCGCTTGACAGCGACCAGCTTAAAGTATCATTCCCACCGCTATTATAAACAGTCCCGCCATTTGTCCCATTGCAGACATTGCCGTAAAGATCTACAACGGATATGGTCACGGGGGCGGCGATGGTGCCGAAATTAAAAGCAGTGCCCGCGATTTGCGGATTCTGAATGGTGCCCTGAAAATCAAGATGATCTGCGGTGCTGTTTGACACTGCCACGCTCAATTGACTTCCGCTGGGAGGCGTGATACTGCTGCCTGACATCTTAACCGTGATGAACGCATTCTCGGCTTTATAGAGCGTGATCGTAGATGTGGCGATGCCCGATACAAAATTCAACGTAGTACTTGTACCAAATGCAATACTTTTAGGTGTAGACTCATTATCAGTGGCGGTCGGGGCTGTGCCTGAAGGAGAGGGATCGGCAGAAGGATTAGCTCCTGAAAATATCACTGCCACTGACACCGGCACGGCGAGAGAGCCGTAATTGGTGGCAGGGTTATTGTTGGCATCATAGGCAGTGATAGTTACAGCCATGGAGCCGCCCGCAGTCAAAGTTGAGCCTGTTGAGGTCACTTTAAAATACGCTACTCCGGCGGGAATAATGGTGACAGGCCACGAACTATGGAATGAAGAATTTAACATGCCTCCTCCGCCGCTGGACCTTAGTGTTGTCAGGATTATAGCGGCAGCGGTAGTTTGCATATAATAGAACGAAGCGCTGCTA
>CAYNGE010000009.1:0-20065 GCA_964396865.1 uncultured Planctomycetales bacterium | reverse complement strand
CCTACGATTATCAATTAATCCGCAAGCACCTGGGGGACGCCCCCTTAATCACAATTCAAAACAATATTAATCTCATTCGATCCAATTGTGTGGGGAGAAATGTCGACTTCCTTGATCTTGGGACAGTCTTAACTCCAGACGAGTTCGAAAAGCCGGACCGCATCACCAATCACATGAATGCCACGGGCCGTAGGAAGGTGGCCGACTATCTGCTGAAAACAATGGCTCCCTAAAAGTGTCGGTTGAGTTTGACAAAATGGCCTTTTCATCGGTACGGCCGGCACCAATAGGCCAGCTTCCTTTTTCTTACCACTGAGCCGTACCTGCGGAAATTGGCCAGCTCTCTAATGAAATACCAAAATTCTTCTTCCGTCAGATCGGATTTCATTATATTCAACACCCCTGAGGTGATCACGATCTTCCTGGGGTCGCGCGGCATCCAGTGGTCAAAAACCAGATACCAGGGGCTTTTAGGATCATCCAAATCCAACAACATGCCGGTATAATAACAGATAAAACCATACTTGCGCACATAGTCCCAGACGCCATTGACGGCCTCCCGAGGAAAACGCGCGTGTTTCATTCGAATCGCGATCCTGACACACCTGGCGCAAAATTTACGCCCTTTCAACGCCGCCGCCTGCCTGCAGCCGGCGCATGCCTTATCACCCATTGAGCGCCCAACCTGCCAATGCACTAATGGTATTCTTTTGACCTTTAAATGTTTTTTCCTATGATCGTCCAAGGCAAGCACATAATACCAGAATCCTTTTTTCGAAATTCTCCCTTTCATCTCATTTACAAGCGCTGACGCAGGGAATATCCTGCTTTTATCTCCAGGATTCAAACGGCTAAAAACCAAATACCAGGGACTAGTATCATCATCTATCTCGAGGGATATTCCTGAGAAGCAGCACCGCCGGCCGTGCTTGCGCACATAGGCCCAAAAACCTTTCCTGGCCTTCGCGTGAAAATGTTCACTATGAAGCCGCTTTGCTAATTGGGCACAGTTAGGACAGTATTTCGAAGGGTTTAAAAGTATCCTCTTGCCACAGCCGCGGCATTGGGTGTACGGGCTTTTTAGAATAATATCCTCTCAGACTATTTTTCATTTTTTTCCGAAAATACGTCCGCGGTAAAAACATAAAGGGCAATACTGGGGTCTTTCCACGCATCCGGCGGCAAGCCCGCCTTTTGAGCGCAAAGCTCGGATAAAAACTCTTCTTTGCTCCATCCGGTCTCATCGGCCACCTGCGGCAGGAAAACGCCTTGATGAATACCGTCACTGACGATCACTCCGTGCTTGCCTAATTGGATCTCTGAGGCATCTTTGACCCGGCGGGGTTTTGAGAGAACGGAAATTTCTATATCAATGTCTTTTAATTGCGCCGGTGTCACCGGGCTAAAACGGGGGTCTTGGGAAGCCGCTGCCACGCTCATATCACGCACTGTTTCAACCAATGGTTCTGTTCCTATGATATTGCCGATGCACCCGCGCAAAGCCCCATGCATGGTGATGGTCACAAAGGCCCCTTCGATCTCATTTAGCCTTGCATCCTTGGTGCTAACGTCAGGGGTCTTGCCGGTTTTAACAAAAGTTTCAATAGTGCTGCGGGCAATTTTCAAAAGTTCCTTTTTCTGCGCCGGACTTAATACATCGATCCCTTCCTCTTTATTTTTCGCCTGCCCCAAAAGGTCCGAATAAAAGATCACCGACGAATAGCCCACCACTCTGCTTTTGTCGCCCGCGGTGTCGCCGGAATTAGCATGCTTTAAAACTTCCACGTGTTTGATCCCACGTAATTGGGCCAGGATCAAAGCCGTAGTCACAGGCACAAATCCGCACATTTCCATTCTGCGGCTTAGACATCCCTCAAAAAACTTCTTAGGATCCATCTCCCGGATGGCCGCCAGAGTAAGCGCATCCATGCGATTGGCCACATCGTAAGTGTAATAATGCGACATATCCGAGCTGATCAAAACCAGAACATCATCCCGTTCTCCTATGAGTTTATCCAAAGCTACGGCGAGATCCCGGCAGACTTTTGGATCAGGATCTCCCATAAGGACCGGCACGATACGTATGCCTTTAAAAGTCTTTTGCAAAAATGGTATTTCTACTTCAATAGAATGCTCGCGCTCAAAGACCTGTGGTAAAAACTGGAATTGTGGACTCTCTTTTAAAAGAGCTTGGGCGAAATCTTCGTCAACCGGCATGATCCCTAAAGGTGTTTTAAATCCGCCGGCGCGCCATACGGAAATGCCTTCAAAAGGAAAATAATGGCTGGGACCTATGATCACCACGGTCTTATAATGATCACGGGCAATGGCTTTGAACGTATACGCGGCCACCGGTCCGGAATATATATAACCCGCATGCGGAGCAATGGCTATCAGGACTTTTCGGTCCACCGGTACGTCGCCGGCGGAAGCTTCGAATTGATCGATCGAATCAGAAAGTTCTTTCGGGTCAGCGCCATAAAAGCTGCCCGCGACATTCGGTTCTTTGATCATATCCTCACCCCAGGATCGAATGGATAAACCCATAAGCCCTATCAATAAAAGGACCGTTAGTTTCATATTGAAAAAGTATTTATGTCCCCGCCCTATGATCAAAATAATGATCCAGACTGAACTTTTGAGCTTTTAAACTATTGCGCAACAATAGCAGGACCAGCACAAGACATGCGCTATCTATGACGATGACGGTCTTAAGGTTTAAATGGAGCCATGAGCCGAAACAGCCGCAATTTTCAAGCGGCAGGCCCCGTATCAATGCCTGACCCACCACCACCACAAAAATACCAAATAAGATCAAGCCCCCCCGCAGCGCCCACGGCGTCCATAGCCCTAAAAATATAAAAACCCCTACGAACAATTCTATCCACGGAAAAATTTGGGCTGTTACAACTTCCACCCACGAAGGCAAAATCTGGTAGGCCTGAATGCCGTACAAAAAATTTTGATAAGGGCTTAAGAGTTTTCCCAGCCCCGAGACTAAAAAAATACTGCCGATGATGATACGAAGAAAACTCCACATAAAGACTTTTACTGGATTCCCGCTTTCGCGGGAATGACATTAAGGTTAACTTGGGAAATAGGTCTTAAGCTCTTCCTTCAAAGACTTTGTCCCCACCACCATTTTATCATTAATAAAATAAGTGGGCGTGGAAGAGATCCCCAAAGACTGACCCAAGGACTTCTCGTCATTGATCACGCGGCGCGCATCATCCGAGGCCAGGCACGCGTCAAGCTTCTGGGTATCAATCCCGGCTTCTTGCGCCATATTCTCAAAGACCGGATAGGCGCTCAACAATTGCGCCCACTGGCTTTGCTGGGGCATCATCAGGCCATTGAGCGCCCAAAATTTTCCCTGGCGCGCGGCGCATTCGCTAAAAAGCGCGCTGGTCATGGCATGACGATGCATATTAGTCAGCGGGAAATATTTGACCTGCAGATAAATATCATTGGGATGCAAGTCAAAATATTTCTTTAAGATCTTCATTCCGTCAGCGCAGGCCGGGCATTGAAAATCAATGAATTCCACGATCTTGATACGGGCATGGGGATCACCCTCGGCGCGGGCTTCTCGCGCTTCGAATTCCGAAGACTTTGCCCTTAAAAAGAATTTAGCCCCTCCTATGAGCCCGATCGTGACCAACACGATCAAAAGCGTCAATCGTTTTTTATTCATGCCTTACCTCTGTTTGTTTTTTTCATCAAACGGACAATTTTTTGGCTTAATTGTGGTGTCAGAGCATTCGCTTTAAGCCGCCATTGCCAATTATTGACCTTGGTGGCCGGCGTATTCATACGCCCTTCTTCCCTCAAGCCCAAAAAATCAGCCATTGGAACAATCACGGTATCCGCCTTGGAACGCATCAAGACCTCGATCATGATCCAGTGCAGATCCTTAAGGGTAACTTTCTTTTGTAAAACCATGCCTATACTGGCGCGCTCATGGGGTTTCGCCTCTTGATAATACCACCCCTGGATCGTGTTATTATCATGCGTCCCGGTATAGGCGACACAATTGGCCGGATAATTGGCCGGCGCATGCGGATTGGTTTTAGGGTCTCCGTTAAAGGCGAACAATAATACCCGCATGCCAGGAAATCCGAATTTTTTCATAAGCTCAACGACATCGGGCGTAATTTCTCCCAGATCTTCCGCGATAATGGGCAGTGAGTCAAACCGACTGGCCAGTTGTTTAAAGAAATCTGCTCCCGGCCCTTTGGCCCAGCGGCCGAAAACCGCCAATTTCTCATACGCCGGGATCTGCCAAAAGCCGGCAAAACCGCGAAAATGATCAATGCGTAAATAATCAAACATCCGCAAAGCATGCGCTATGCGCGCGATCCACCAACTGTACTTGACTTTTTTCAAATTCCCCCAGTCATAGACGGGATTGCCCCAGCGCTGTCCTGTCCTGGAAAAATAATCCGGAGGGCATCCGCTGATAAATTTCAAACGCCCCTGACCGTCCAGTTTAAAAAATGAAGGCCGGCTCCAGACCTCGACACTGTCATAATTGACATAAATGGGGATGTCCCCGATAATGGCGATGTTCTTGGCTTTGGCATAAGATCTAAGTTTGTGCCACTGACGAAAAAACAGATACTGGATAAACTTGACCTGCTCTATGTCATCGGCGTTCTTGCGGGCAAACCACTTTAACGCTTTAAGCTGGCGGTTTTTAAGCGGGCCGGGCCATTCATTCCAGCAGCGGTCGCCATACACCGATTTAATGACCGTAAACAAAGCAAAATCCTCAAGCCAGCTCCTCTCTTCATCAACAAAACGATCAAAGTCCGTACGGTCCGCTCCTTTTTGAAAACGTCCGAAAGCCCGTTTAAAAACCTTTTCTTTAAAGGCCATGGCCTTGGGATAATCCACAGACTCCTTCTCAAAAGACAAAAGAGGCTTGATGTCACCGGCCGATAAAAAACCATCAATGGCCATCATCTCGGGGCTGATGAACAAAGGATTGCCGGCAAAAGCGCAAGAACAGCTATAAGGCGAATTGCCGTTAATGCCGTCGGTAGGATTGATAGGCAAAATCTGCCAGTATTTTTGCCGGCTGGAGGCCAAAAAATCCACAAAGGCATAGGCCGAAGGACCCATGTCCCCGACGCCATACTTGGAAGGTAAAGACGTAATGTGCAGTAAAATCCCGCTCTGACGTTTATCCATTAAAATAAAAGCACCTCATGACTTGCCGACTAAAACGTTTGACGTGATATCGACCTTTAAGATCTCCCCTAAATGCTCAAAAAGTTTCACCCAACGGCCTGCCATTTCATCCGATCGTGCCTGCAAGGCTATGTCGGGATAAATCCTGCGCCCCATGGCAAAATAAATATTTTGCGCCTTCCATAGGTCCAGGTCCAAATTCAGCTGCCTTAAAAACTCCAAAATGGCAATGACCTTCTCCATCACCATGACATTCTCGGGATGCTGGGATAAACGCTTCATCAGCCCGCTGATCCGCTGGCCGGCCAAAAAAGTAAAATTAGCCTGGTCGCGCTTAAAAGACCACCGCTTCATCTCCTCAACTAACTTTTTAAAACGCTCAATATCCACGTCCTCGGCTTCGAGGACAGCGAAAATATCACGATTGAGGATGAATTCCACCACCGTCATCAGCATGCGCGGCAGCGGCAGACGGATCTCGTTTTTGATCTGCATCAAAGGATAATGGTGATCATAAATCTGACGAAAACTCATTTCAATATCATCCATCGTTGAGGCCAAAACCTGGTTGAGGATCTTTTGCTGTTCCTCTTTAAACAGGTCCCAAAGGGAATAATTATGATATTTAAAATAATCCTTGATCAGGCCTATGACGTTGGGGATATCGCTCTCTAAAAAAGCGCTCATGAGGCGCGTGTGCATTTTTCCATATTCATCCGCGTTTGAATAATCAACCCCGCCGATAAAATTATGGTCCCCTAAATGCAGCACCGCGAAACAAATGTGCGCCATCTCCCAGGTGTCTTTGGAACGGACCGTGGCGCGGCCCACCGCCAGCCGCAAGCGTCCCGCTTCTTTTAGATCATACTGTTCACTTTTGACAGCATAGCTATACATGTTTGTTTGGGCCGGGTACTGTTCAAATAAAGAAGTCATCGCGTAATGCGCCCCTACGCGCAAAAGATCAACGATGGAAGGCTTGACCATGGCACGGTAAACGCCGGCGCCGTCTTTGAATGCGGGTACATTACTGGACGACTGTGACAGGCGGCCCATAAAATCTTCTTCCAGGTCCACCCCGGCGACATCATGGGCCAATTGGATCGCGCGCGCGGCATATTTAAGGACTTGCACCGATTCTATGCCCGAAATGTCATTAAAAAACCAGCCGCACGAGGTATACATCAGCATGGCGCTCGTCTGCATCTCCAAAAGTTTGAGGACCTTAATTTTCTCTTCTTCCTTCAGGGGACGGCCCGCGGCGTTTTGTAAAAACCTCTCGACATTCTCTTGCCGCCGGTCTAAGACGACTGCGATATACCCGTCGCGCAGGGCCCAGGGGTCCTTCGTAAAAGGCGCCATTTCGGTTTCATACAAAGGGCCTATCTGATCACGCAGCCAGTCTAACGCCTGGCGTAAAGGGGCCCGCCACTTTTGATTCCAGACGGATAACCCGCCGGTCTTGCAACCGCAATCCGAACGCCAACGCTCAATCCCATGAACGCAGCTCCAGGAAGAATTTTCAACGATCTCCACATCTTGTGTCGGAGGGAATTTTTCTAAAAATTCACCATAAACGGTCACGCGGGCCAGCTGATTGGCTTCGATGTAATGCAGGCAATACGCCAGGGCCATATCACCAAACTTATGATGATGCCCATAGGTTTCTCCGTCAGTGGCAACGTGGATCATCTGGGCGCGGGGAGAGTCCGCGTTAAAACCACTTGTCAAACGGCGGGCAAATTGCTCTCCATTTGTCAGCAGCCCTTCAAAAGCAACTCCCAAGGCAATAGGCCCGTCGTAAAAGAAAATACAGATCTGCCGCCCTGAAGGCAGATGACAGCGGTAAGGCACATGTGCATCCACATGGGATGCGCCCACATCGCTCCAAGACGTTCCATGGCCGGAAGGCTTGATACGTTTGGCCTGATGGGGCGCTAATATCGTAAACTTGATCCCGCAGTCGGCCATCATATCCAGGGTCTCCAAATCAACCGCGGTTTCAGCCAGCCACATGCCTTCGGGTTTTCTCTTAAACCTAAATTCAAAATCTTTAATGCCCCAGACGATCTGGGTGCGTTTATCACGGGTATTGGCCAAAGGCAGGATCATATGGTTATAAACCTGCGCCATAGCGCTGCCGTGACCGGAAAAATTGTTCCGGCTTAAACGGTCGGCCTGCAAAATAGAATTGTAAATCTCGGGATCTTTTTTTTCCATCCAAGACAACAGGGTCGGGCCAAAATTGAAACTGATCTTCGAATAATTATTCACAATGTCGACGATCCGCTGGCTGTCGTCTAAAATACGCGCGTCCGCGTTGCGGGCATAACTCTCCGCTGTCACCCGCTCATTCCAGTCATGATAGGGATAAGCCGAATCCTGCACTTCCACTTCACCTAACCACGGATTTTCCCTCGGGGGCTGATAAAAATGGCCATGAATACAAACAAATCTATTCAAAAGAGGACCCCCCTTAAGTATTACTTATTGATGTGATAAACCAAGGTATTAAAGGCGCGCAATTCGCTTTCCACCAGGGAAACAAAAGTACGGCGATTTTTGACAGTATAATTGATCTTGTCCTCACGGGCAAGCCACCCAAGAGCATAAAAAACCACTTCTTCTTTTTCCTTCAGGGACCTTGCCAGCTGATCAACGCCGGTTGGCCCGTTTTGCCCCAAA
This sequence comes from uncultured Planctomycetales bacterium, assembly GCA_964396865.1. Classification (GTDB taxonomy): domain Bacteria; phylum Omnitrophota; class Gorgyraeia; order Zapsychrales; family Fredricksoniimonadaceae; genus JABDGZ01. Next base: position 12,187 of record CAYNGE010000009.1, on the reverse strand, counting down.
AAACGCCACACTTTCCCTGAAATTTCAATAATTTTTTCTTTCATGACAGCCCCTTCTCTTATATTTTATGAAATAATATTTTAATAGGAACACGCCCCGCCGTCAATACATCTTCTGCGTCAGGCGGACGGCCCCCAAAATTACGGCATCATCGCCCAAGAGGGAAGGCAAAATACGGCAGGTATTAAATTTTTTAAAAAAAGGATCGGCTTTGACTTCTTTGGCAATGATAGGCAGGATAAAGTTCCCGCAAGCTTTAATGATCCCACCGCCAAAGATAATGGCTTGCGGATTAAAAGTATGGTTGAGAGATACAGCGGCTTTGCCCAAAACAATAGAAACCTTAGTCAATACGGCCTTGACTAACGGGTCATTTTTGATCAGAGCTTCTTTTAAAATACGGCTTTTGATCATGTCTAACCGGCCGTTATTGAGTTTAGTTACGAGGGTGCGCCGTCCGTCTTTGACCCCTTTGCGAATATCGCGTTCTATGGCCCAGCGGCTGGTCATGGCCTCCAGGCATCCGCGATTGCCGCAATGACACATCGGACCCCCGACCTGCATGATCATGTGTCCTAACTCGGTTGCGGCCCCTTGAGCGCCTAACAATAATTTCCCATCGCTGATGACCGCCCCGCCGACACCGGTACCGGGAAAAATGCCCACTACATGAGACAATCCCTTGGCCGCGCCGGCCCAAGCCTCACCTAAAAGTCCGGCATTGACGTCATTGGCCATGGCCACCCGCGTATGGAATTTCCGTTTTAAAAACGCGCTTAGAGGAAAACCTGTCAGAGCGATATTGGGCGCTGCCAGAATATGATCATTACGGGTATCGACAATGCCGGGCACACCCACCCCGATCCCTTTGATGTGTCTGGACGAAAGGTTGCCCTCACGGATCAGCTCATCAATCGTGTCCGTCACGCAGTCATAAATATCTTTGGACCTGACCTTCTTGGGGGTGGCTGTTTTTGTGCGGCTGAGGATCTTGCCTGACTCTGAAACCAGGGCCCCGGCGATCTTGGTTGCGCCAATGTCTATGCCAATATAATAATTCATCGTGTGTAGTGATTGATAAAATATTCCTGCGCGTCGAAAGTTTCGCCCTCTTTTTTGATGCGTCCGTACGTGCGATCGCTTTTTAAAAGACGGGTCTTGCGGGTGTCTTTTAAATAAGTATCCAGGATAAACTGCAGATGGCTTTTAATTTCAGGCTTGGTGATCTCAAAGAGAAGTTCGATGCGCCTGTCAAAGTTGCGCGTCATCCAGTCAGCCGATGACAAAAACACGCGCCCATTGCCGTTATTATTAAAAAAGAAAACGCGTGAATGCTCCAGGAAACGGCCCACCACGCTGCGCACTTCAATATTCTCGCTTAAACCTGCCACCCCCGGTACCAAAGAGCAAATGCCGCGCACGATCAATTTAATCTTAACACCGGCCTGGGAGGCCGCGTATAATTTCTCGATGATCTGGGTATCTTCCAAGGCGTTTATTTTGGCAATGATCAAACCGTTCTTATGTGCCTGTTGGGCCTCGATCTCCTTGTCGATCAGATCAAAGAAATATTTGCGCAGATCATGCGGGGAAGAAATGACCCTCTTCCATGGACTGGGCAGGGAATACCCGGTGATGACGTTAAATACATCCGCGATATCGCGGGCAAAATCGTCATTGACCGTAAAAAATCCGATGTCCGTATAAACGGTGGCCGTTTTCTCATTATAATTCCCCGTTGATAAATGCACATAACGGCGGATACGTCCTTCTTCCTTACGCACGATCAGGGTCATCTTGGAATGGATCTTGAGCCCCGCGATCCCATAGATCACATGACAGCCCGCCTGCTCAAGTTCGCGCGACCACTGGATGTTCTTCTCTTCCTCAAAACGGGCCTTGATCTCGACGACCACGGTGACCTGCTTGTGCTTTTTGGCCGCCTCTGTCAAAGACTTGATTATGGCCGAATCCTCGTTGGTGCGGTAAAGCGTCATCTTGATAGCCAGGACATCGGGATCCTGGGCCGCCGCGGCCACCATTTCGCAAGTCGGCATAAAAGACCCGAAAGGCACATGGATGATAAAATCCTCGTCTTTAATTTTGTCAAAAATATTCTCATAAACGGGTTTAACAGGCGTGAAACTGGCGTAACGCAGCTGCGGTTTGTCCGTCCAAGCGGCCAGATCGTAAAGAAAAGTCAGATCCAGATCGCAGGAGGTAAACACCACCTCTTCTTTAGGGAAATCAATGCCGTTGCACAATACCTCCAAAAGCTGCGGGGTGGTGTGTTCCATCTGTAAATACACCGTCTTGGCGCTGGAACGTTTTTTTAATTCTTTCTCCAGGGCTTTTAATAAGTCGGGGGCAAAGCCTTCATCGACTTCCAGCTCGCTGTCGCGCAAGACCCTAAACAAGGAAGCGTCTTGAATCTTATAACCTTTAAAAAATTGTTCCAAATTCTTCTTGATCAAATAATCGATGAGCACATACACGGATTCCTCGCCTTCCGCCGGCACTTTCAATAAACGCGGCACCGATTGCGGAATAGGAACGATGGCCAAATGATTCTTGTCCGAACGGATAATATTGGCCGCAAAGGCAATGGTGCCGGAAGGCAGCACCGGAAAAGGATGGCCGCCGTCTACCGCCATGGGCGTGATGATGGGGAAAAGGGTCGTATCAAAAAAACGCTTCACATATTTTCCCTGTTCCGGAGTCAACTCTTCGGGTTTTTTGATAAAGATCTTCTCCGCCTCCAGGGCGTCCCTGATACTGCCCTTATAGACCTCGTAGAACTTTTCCACCAAAGCATCCGCGCGTGTCTTGATCTCCGCCAATAGTTCTTGAGGATAAAAACCGAATGGGTCTTGCTTATTGTATCCCGAAGCCAGGAGTTTTTTGACGCCGGACATCCGCACCATGAAGAATTCATCCAGGTTGCTGGTAAAAATGGCCAAAAATTTGATGCGTTCCAAAAGCGGATTGCGTTCATCCGCGGCTTCTTCCAGCACCCGGCGGTTGAATTCCAGCCAGCTTAGATCCCTGTGAATGAATTTTTCTTTGGTTTCCATAACGTCCTATCAATCCTGACCCTTGACGGTCAACGCGAGCTTGTTGCCGGTAATTTCCTCAAACAACTCTTTTTTATCCAAAAAATTCTCTTTTTCCAATAAGAAATTCTCATGCGTAAATACCACGATGGTCGCATCCCCGGCGGCATTGAACTTAACTTCCATTTTCTTGACCTTCTGTTTATGCGAACGGTCCAGCGCATTGGCCACGCGCAAAAGCGCGCTTAATTTCTGCACCGAGATCTGTTCCGCGGAGGCCAGGGAATTATATAATAAATGCGTCTTTAAGGGGGACGATTGCCGGTGATAACGGGCGATGCAGGCGATGATGTTGATCTCATGCTCGGTCAGCCGGAATAAATTAAGAGAACTGATGATGTATTCGCTGTGCTTGTGATGGGAGCGGTTATTGACGAACATCCCGATGTCGTGCAGGTAGCTTGCCAAAAGAAGGTACAAACGGTCCCCCTCTTGCAATCCCAAAATTCCTTTAAAGGCGGTGAACATTTGATCGGTCAAAGAAGCCACACAATTAAGGTGGTTGATATCCATGCCGTATTTGCGGCAAAGATAATGCGCCACCGACACCAACTGGCTTAACTTATTGTCTTTCTCAGAGGTCTCGAATTTAAACAACAAATTCGCAAGGACAGCCTCGGATAAAGACGCCTCGAGGATATATAAATATTCATTGCCGCCGAACTTGAATAAAGCATTGATAATGATGGCAAAACCGATGAACGTCACGGCAATATCCGCGGGGACATTATAGGTATGGGCGATCTCCTCGGTATTCATTTGCCTTAAACGCGACAGCAGCTCCTGGGCTTCAGTGGCTTTAAATTTAAAAAAATCAGATTCGCGGCGTTTGTTGGGCAGCACATTTTGAATAAAGACCGAATAATTCTCATCAATAAGGATAATATCGTCTATGTTCAAATTGGCATTGTTTTTCTTTAAAAAGAAGATCTCATTTTCAATATACTCCTCGGTCGCTTCATGCACTTCCTGCATGGACCCGTCCAAAGATTCCATAAACTGCGCCAGACGCAATGTCCCTATGGGAAGGCCGAGGTTCATTAACGTCAGACCTTTTTCCATAACGGAAACATCCAGGCTGCCGGCGCTTAGTTCCGCGATCAAAAGGTTCTTTTTATCCACCGGGTAGGTCTTCTTTAATTTATGACTGAGAAAATACTCAATGTAGTAAACCACGTCCCCGGCATTCAAAACATCGATCTTAAAACCGGTTTTACGCAGGACCGTGTCCAGGAAGATCTCGCGGTTACGCGACTCACGCACAGCGGTGGTGGCGATGACCGTGACATTCTCGACATCGTATTCTTTGAGGGTCTCTTTGTATTTTTGCAGCACCGCGGCCGTTTGGTTGATGATCGTCTGCGGAATACGGCCTTTGAGGAAAACGTGCTTACCCAAGGGAACGATATTTTTGAGCGTTTCGATGATCTTGACATCTTCCCCATGGCTCTCAGCGATGAGAAGTTTGATGGCGGAAGAACCTATATCTATGACTCCGGCACGCATAATGCTCCTATGAAAATCCCAAATTTTTCATCATTATAGCCCGGGGGGTCAATCCGTCAAGCACAACATAAGCTTGGAAGATGCTTGCACGATGCTTAAGAATGATTTAATATTTATATATGGCGCCTGCAAGCCCTAACCCCGAAGACCGTTTTGACCGTGGTATCCGCAGTATGCTGATCGGGCTGTTTTCGAATGTCTTACTTGCGGCCATTAAGATCACCGCCGGCATTTTAGGGAACTCTTATGCTTTAATAGCGGACGGTATCGAGTCGACCATGGATATATTCTCATCCGTGGTGGTTTTAGGCGGCATCAAGATCAGTTCCATGCCCGCGGATGAAGCCCATCCTTACGGTCACGGTAAAGCGGAATCTCTGGCCGCCATGATCGCCTCCATGGCCCTTTTGATGGCAGGCGCCGGCATTGCCGTCAAAAGCATTTTTGATATCCTCAATAAACCCCACCATACCCCCGCGGTTTTTACCCTGATCGTTTTAGTCGGGGTCATCGCGGTCAAGGAGGGCCTGTTCCGGTTCCTTTTTTCCGTCGGAAAGTCAGTCAACAGCCTATCGATCAAAACAGCGGCATGGGACCACCGTTCGGATGCCTTGACGTCCCTGGCGGCCTTTATCGGCATATCCATCGCTATTATAGGCGGCAGGGGCTATGAAAGCGCGGATGACTGGGCGGCTCTGGCAGCCAGCGGAATTATCGGTTTTAACGGTATTAATTTGCTTCGGCATGCTGTCGAAGAAATCATGGACCGTGCCCCCGACCCCGAAACAGAAGAAGCCATACGCAATATTGCCAAACAAACAGCCGGAGTGGCGGACATAGAAAAATGCCGTGTCCGTAAAAGCGGCCTTAACTTATTTGTGGATATTCATGTGGAAGTCAACGGCCATATGCCGGTCAACGAAGCCCACGCTATCGCCCACCAGGTCAAGAATGCCCTGACCACATCGGATCTGGGCATAGCCGATGTGCTGGTGCATATTGAACCCGCGGACAATCCCTATAAATAAATAGTGACGTCTACCAATTAATAAACATCTATTAATTATAATTGGTAGACGTCACTATTTATTCACTACTTATTTTGTCGCGTGAGGAGCGCTGCTAAAAGGGCAATAATTGCCATACGGATGGCATTGCATTTTGCCAAAACACATACCGGCGGCAAAAATAAAAGCCCCGATGAGAAGGCCGATCATCAGTTTTATGCATGAACAGCCTCCGCCCCCATGGGACGTACAACAGCTTCCTTCTTTTTTTTCTTCGGACATAATGTCCTCCTTTGCTTATTCTTGATAAAGATGCACGTCCTGTCTCGGACGCGCAATGATAATACCTTGCTGTTTGAATTGATCGAAAATAGCACGATTGGTATCGTATTTAATATCCAACATTAAATCCCCGGGCGCCCAGACAAATGCCTGCAGCTTAATACCGGAGTCGGCAAATTCCTTAATACCCACATTGTAAGGTTTGCCGGAAGGAATACGCTGGTCCGCTTTGATGATCTTTTCGATGATGCTAAGAGCTTTTTGCACATCGCTTTCATAAGATATGGCGACATTGATCTCCAGCTGACGAAAAAAGGAATAATTCTTTATGACTTCACCAACAATGTGTTTATTGGGGATGATGATTCACTGCCGTCGCCGGCTAAAAGTTCGGTGCGAGGCAGGGAAATATTCCTGACCTCCCCTTGAAACCCGGTGATCTCAATATTATCACCTACTTTAAATGGTTTAGTAAAGATCAATGTCGCCCCCGCGGCATAGTTGGACAATGGCCCTTGCAAAGCCAGGCCCGCGCCCACGCCGGCAACCGAAAGGCCGGCGATCAAAGGGGCGATCTGTACACCCAAAGAGCTCAGGGCGAACATCACTCCCAGAGAAAGAACGGCAATACGCGCCGCCTGGGTCAAAAATTTCTCAATGGTGATATCAACTTTTTTATTATGCAGGGCGCGGCCCACGACTTTGGCCACAAACGCAGACAAGATCCATCCCACGATAAGGATGATCGCGCCACCGATCAATTGAAAACTGTATTTAACCGCCCCCTCGGTAATAAACCCGATGATCTTGGAAATCATAGTTGGCTCTGCAGTCATAAGCCGCTCCTCCTTCTTGCCCTGTAAGCTACAACACCATATTCTACTTGAATTAAACTAATAATTCAATGTGTCCCAATTTTTTGTTATTATGATAAGACTATGGTCCGGCTTAGAAAGATCGTATTTTACATTCTCTTTCTTGTTTACCTCGTCCTTGCCCCCTTGATCATTGCCCGCATGCTGGGATTTGTCACCAATCCTCTGACGCATCGCTTTGTGGCAACCGGCTTGGTTTATGTTTCCACCAATCCGCCATACGCAACAGTATTCATGGACGGCCGCATGGTCCATGAAAGTACACCCACAATCATCAGAGATCTGCCTCCGGGGGAACATTTTATCCGCTTACAGCTTCCCGGTTACAAAGATTGGGAAAAATACATCCCCATAGTCGGCAAAAAAGCCACTATCCTGGAAAATATCCTGCTTGTCCCTGAACAATGGCCCATTAAAAGAATTTCCGACAAGCCTTATCAAAATTTGATACCCGCCTTTGCGGGGACCTTGGTTGCGATCAATCCCGTACTCAAAGATATCGATATCTTCCGAACAACGGTGAGTGCCCGGTATGAGGACCGCACCACCGGCCAAAATAATTATGAAGCGGCCCCCTTATTCTCTAAAAACTCCATTTACGCCGATGGACAATTAATACGTGTATTTAACGCGGATAAAAGCCCGTTTATCCTGCTGGAAGCGATCTTCAAGGATAAATATAAATTCTTATGGGCCAGCTTGAAAGAAAAGCCGCCTCAAATCGAAGACATCACCGACCTTTTTAGCCAGTCCCCGGATAACATTGCCTGGGAAAACTCAGATGAAAAAAATATCTTTGCTTTTTATCCACACCATATTGACCGTATCAACATCAAAGACAAAACCATTAATCCCGTCTCCCCCGCGGCCCTGCCTGCAGGCATTACACAAAATCCTCCATATGCACAGGCTCAACGATCGTTTCTTATTAATGATAAGAACGACCTGCTCTCACGGGAAGACTCCTGGATACGGATCTTCCCCAAAAATAATTTTGGCGTCCCTGAAAGCTACGATATTGCCAGGTCCAAACCGTTGACAAACATGTATTTCGAAGAAAAAAACGGAGAGCTTTTTTATTTGGATGATGAGAACATGTTTTTATATGCAGCCTTGATCTTACAATACCATCCGTTATTGAATATCCCTATTCCTGAAAGATTGAGGATCAAAACTTTATGAAATTCCATTACTCCAAAGAAAATTTACCGCCGCGGGCGGCCCAACTGCAAAGATCTCTGGAAATACTCCCCGGCGCGTCCAGCTGGGCTGTTTTACTGGGACTTGTATTTCTTTCGATCCGTTTTCCGATCAGCGCCGCTATTTTCATTGTGGCTTTTTACCTGTGGTGGATCCTAAGGGTATTATACGCCACCATTTTTCTTTTGCTTTCTTACCTGCGCCTGAATATCGAACGCAAAACACATTGGATGTCACGCATCCGCGGCATTGACAACCTACAAATTTATCAGAAAGCAAAAAAACTCAAAAAATTCGGGGCCCACTGGCGCCGCCGCATGTCCCACCGTATCCACCTGCGCCAATTAGATGAGCTTGTCAATAGCAAGATCTTGCCGCCGGCCTCCAAAGATATTTATCATCTGGTCCTATTCCCGGTCATTAAAGAAGGCCGCGACATTTTAGAACCTGCCATTGAAGCGATCAGCCGTCAAAATTTCCCGCTCAAGCAAATGGTCGTCATCTTTGCCCTGGAAGAACGCGCCTTGCCGCCGATCCAAAGCGCCGTGCAAGAGCTGGCAGGTAAATATAAAAATGTATTTTTAGACTGTTTGACCGTCAAACATCCGGCGGACGTGGCCGGCGAGGCCCGGGTCAAGGGGGCCAATGTGACCTGTGCCGCCAAAGAAGCCGCAGCATTTTTCCGCAAAAACCAAATCCCTTTTGAGAATGTGATCGTTTCCTGTTTCGACGCAGACACGGTTGTCAGCCCCAATTATTTTTCCTGCCTGACCTATCAATTTATGGTCTGCCCCCAACGCCAGCGCGCGAGTTTCCAGCCTATTCCGGTTTATCACAATAATATATGGCATGTGCCGGGCTTCGCCCGTGTGGTGGAAACAGGCTCTTCGTTCTTTCAATTGATCGAAGCCACCAACCCTGAAAAATTAGTCACTTTCTCCAGTCACAGCATGAGCTTTAAAGCCTTAGTCGATGTGGATTACTGGCCGGTGGACATGATCTCTGATGACTCCGCCATTTTCTGGAAGTCCTATATTCATTATGACGGGGATTATCAAGTCATCCCCATGTATGTCACCCTGTCCATGGATGTCGCATCTGCCGACAGCTGGTGGCAGACGGCCAAAAGTGTTTACAAGCAAAAACGGCGCTGGGCATGGGGTGTCGAGAATTTTCCGATCGTGGCGAGGGCTTTTCTGCAATCAAAAAAAATCCCCTTGTATGAAAGATGCCGCCTGTGTTTTAAACTCTTTGAAGGACACCTTTCCTGGTCCAGCTCAGGTTTTATTCTCTTGATCATCGGCTGGCTTCCAATCATTTTTGCCCGCAAAGAATTTGCCGCTTCCGTGGTTTATTACAACGTGCCTGATATCGCCAACACCATCTTTACCCTGGGAGGCTTCTCTCTGGGCATCACCATTATCCTGTCTTTGTCTTTGCTGCCAAAATCAAAAGTGCGCTATGGCTGGCTGCTCAAATTCGGCCACGCCTTAGAGTGGCTTACGGTCCCGATCGTCCTGGTTTTATTTAGCGCCTTGCCGGCACTCGATGCCCAGACCCGCCTGATGATGGGTAAATACCTGGAATTCTGGGTCACAGACAAAAAAAGAAGAACCCCGCCTTAGTAAAGCAGGGTTCCATTAAAAGAACGTGACGATAACGGTTCCTAGGCCATAGTCACGGTCTTCTTGGGAGCGGGCGAATTGGCTTTCCAGTGCAAGTTGATCCTCAGCGTATGGCAATAGTCAACTTTCGCTAAACGGCGATTGCGATCAACATAGAAAAACCCCTTCACCCGGAAAGAAAATTTTTCATCACGGCTGACGCTGTCAAAAGACTTTTTAATATGTACTTGAGGCTCCCCTTGTTTTTCCTCGTGGGTCACCTCATGGGCCAGGTAAATGAAATTCTTGCGCACATCCGTAATGCATTCATTTTCCTCGGCATGTTCGCGCACAATGATCACTTTTCCGCGGCCCTGTAAGACTTCTGTAGTTTTATGAAGAATATCCCGCATAGGAACCTCTTTAGCTGCGATCGCTTCTTCTTTAAAATACATTATGAAATCTCCCCCTTTTATTGCCTCTATAAGGAAGTGTAACATGCCAAAAGTCAAAAACAAGGGCCTGGGGCCGATTTGGGGAAAGCGTTTCCTTAAGATTTTACCGACGGGGAAGGAAAAAGAAGGGCCGTTTTAATAATAATTTATAAAAAATTAAAAACTGCCGGCCAATTTTAAGGACGTTTGCGGAAAGGGAGGAAAACGCGGGGCTCTTGGCCTTTGGCCAGCCGTTTAATGTTGGAACGATGGCGAAAAACGATAAAAATACACAATACAATAGACAGGATGATGAGCGGCAGGGGTTCAAAAAAAGCCACCATCAAAATAGGAAAAACAACAGCCGCGATGATAGAAGCAAGGGACACAAATCCAAACAAAAGGAAAAATGCCAACCATGTCATTACCACCCACAGCAAGATGATGCTCAAAACCTGAAATTGAATAGCCAGGCCGATCAAAACGCCAAGACTGGTGGCCATGCCCTTGCCGCCTTTAAAGCCTAAAAATATCGTCCAATTGTGGCCTGCCACTGTCGCAATCGCAATGATCACCAAAGATAAAGGGTCTCCCAAACCAAAAACATTGGCAAGGACAGTGACTGGGATGATGCCTTTTATGATATCCAGAATTAAAACGACCAGGCCCGGCCACCTGCCCAAAACCCGAAGGGCATTGGTGGCTCCCATATTGCCTGACCCGTGCTCGCGGATATCGATGCCTTTAAGCAGACGGCCGAAAATATACGCCACCGGTATGGAACCGATCAGATATGCCAGAATAGTGCTAACGGCCAGGAACAGAAGATTCATTGATGATCTTGATCCCTTCCTTAAGATAGATGACACCGGAAACAAATGTAGCCACCAACGCCACATACCAAAATACAGAAGTAAATTTCAATTGCAATAATACACCCAGAACGCAGATAATTTGTAAAAAAGTGGTGAGTTTGCCCGAACGGTTGGCTTCAATTTCCAATTTCCCGGTGGTCAACTGAATGATCGCAGAGCCGATCAATAACATGATGTCCCGGCTGATGATGGCCACTACAAACCACAGCGGAAAATGGATATCCTGGAAATATCCCCTTTTGATATATAAACAGATAAAAGCGCTGATCAAAAGCATCTTATCCGCCAAGGGATCAAGAATGGCCCCGGCCTTTGTTTTCTGACCGCGGGTCCTGGCAATGTAGCCATCGATGATATCCGAGACGATCGCCACCAAAAAAAGCCCTAAGGCGAGCCAGCGGAAGAATTCATACCGGGGCGAAACATACATGACCGCTGCAATAAAAAACGGAACGATCAAAATACGGCCGACGGTGACCTTGTTGGCGAAAGTAAGTGCCATGGTTATTGCACCCATTCAAGTTTAACTTTATGGTCCGGACAATAGATCATATTCGCGTTGAAACGCTCTCCGTTCTCCGGACAATATTTAACGCTATGCACAGGGCTTAAAGCCGTGTTGATCGAACGCAAAGCAGACTGCGTTTGCGGATCATTCGCAGCCTGAAACTCCAAATTCTTTAATTCGGATTCGGTGATCGGTTGATTGGCCAGCCCCTGGGTCATTGTGCTTAAAGCTGAAATTGTTTCGGCCTGAGATGATCTAGGCTGATGGGCTGTCTGACAGCCCATGAAACAAAACAGCAAACTCATCAGAAAAACGATCTTCATTGTATGATCCGAATACGATCCAGCGGCCAAAAAATAAAATCCGCTTTGCCGATAATGTCTGTCTGCGGCACGAATCCCCAATAACGGCTGTCATAGCTGGCCCCGCTATTGTCGCCCATCACAAAAACATAGCCGGGGGGCACATGAACTTTCTGACCTTCCTCCCCATAATCCCCCCGATTATAATAATAAACGCTTTTGATGCGGGGGTCGGTTATCTCATTGCCGTTAATATAAACCCCCCCGTCTTTGATCTCAACAGTTTCGCCCCCTACCGCGATCAGCCTTTTGATAAAATCTTTGGTGGGATCGACCGGATAGACAAAAACAATGATGTCCCCGCGTTGGGGTTTCCCAAACCCCGGCAGGCGCATTTTTGTCAATGGCAGCCAGTCATTCGGCCATCGAAGCTTGATCAAAGGGCTTTTCTCATCAAACCCGATGACCCAAAACAACGGCG
>CAYNGE010000008.1:0-20832 GCA_964396865.1 uncultured Planctomycetales bacterium | reverse complement strand
TCCATATCTGGGAACTCGGATCAAAGATAGACCCTTCGGATAAGAGGTTTAAGAAGGATATCGCTAAAGCCGTAACATTAAAGTCAAAATAATTCCCATGCGCCATTGGTTTAAAATATTTCTGCTTCTTTTTATGTTCGGGCTATTAGTTTTTTTCAATAGTCTGAACAATAAATTTTTAATAGATGACTATGGTTTTTTAAGCAACCCTATCATGAGCAGCACGAAATACATCTCATCTCAATGGAATCCTTATCGCGATCAAGCAATGGGCGTCCGGGATAGTCGTAAAATGATGGGGTACTATCGTCCACTAACCCATATTGCATTAGATTTTTATTATGCCATTTTTAAAAATAACTTTTGGCAATATCATCTGTTTAATCTTTTTCTTTTTGTTTTCGCCGCTTCATTGATCGTTGTGCTGATCGGAAGGATTTCCGGCAATTATAATCTGGCTTTTTTGACCGGTCTTTTTTACCTTATTCATCCCATCAACGGGATCTTGGTCAATTATATTTCCGGATGTGTTCTCACTTTTCAAATGATTTGTACGCTTGGAACAATTCTATTTCTATGGGAGGCTTTAGAAAGGAAAAATAATCGAACATTCTATTTTTTAAGTTTATTATTTTTATTGTTATCTTTGTTTTGGCATGAAAATGGAATTATGACCCCATTGTATCTTTCTGCTATCATTTTATTATTCAGGAAAGACCCATTGAAAAAAAAGGCATTTTATCTTTTTCCTTATTTTTTAATCGTTTTTTCTTATATCCTTTTCAGGTTCTTTTTTGTCAGCTTCAATGAACTTATTTTAAAAAATATACCTTTTTTTTATATGACCGCGTGGGAGTATCCGGCAAATTTATTTCGAGTTTTTATGTGGTATATCTCCCAATTATTTTATCCACGAGGCGTAGTCCTTTCCTGGACACCGCCAATTTTTCATGAACATGTATTTTGGGATAATGTGGGCATGTTTTTATTGCTATTGCTTTTTCTTTTGCTTTTTGTCAGGTTTGCCAAAGTAAAAATATGTCAACTGGCCATAGCCTGGATTTTGATTGGCTTTGCCGCTGCTTGCATGGCGGCGTTCACTAATCCGAGTATTGGTGTTTTTATTGAACCTCATTGGTTTATTATTTCTTCCATTGGATTTTTTATCTTAATCGCTTATTTTTTTATTTTTATTCTGGATCGTTTCAAAAAAGTTGGATTGGTGTTGTTATTTATCGTGATCTTTGCTTGGGGCGCCGCTTCCCATGCCTACAATCAAGTATGGGCCAATCAAAAGACTTACGCTCTTTATTGGTCCCAAAGGGCCCCAAATTTAAAATGGATTTATTTCTATTTGGCTGATGCTTATCAGAGAGAAGGAGCTTTAACAGAAGCCAGGAAATATTATAGATTGGCCTTAGGGGGCCAAATGTCTAATGATTTAGAAATATATAATAATCTCGGTATCATGGATGAACAGGAAAGCCATTTGAAAGAAGCGGAATTAAATTATAGAAGAGCTTTAAAAAGGGACCTTTTTTCCGGCGAAATTTATAATAATTTAGGGAGTCTTTATTATAAACAAGGCCAATGGAAAAAAGCCAAAGAATATTTTCTTCAAGCGGTAGCTTATAATCCTCTCCTGCTTGAACCAAGGCTCAGCCTTGCAAGAATCTTTTTAAAGGATTCCCAGTACAAGCAAGCCATTGATCTGTGCCTTAAGAACCTTGACATTGTCAGCGATGATCCGGACACTTTATCCCTTTTAATTGATATTTATAACCAAAAGAAAGACATTGTTAATCTCAAGAAATACGCGTATCGCGTCATCCATCATGAAGCCGATCCCGAGATCTTAACGAAACTGGGGGTCATCATGGGCCAGAATGGCATTCTTGATACCGCTTTGGATTGTTTTATAAAAGCCATGCGTGTGGCGCCGGATTACAAAGACGCCTATTTAAACGCAGGAACATTATTAGGGAATATGGGACAATATGATAAAGCCATCCATATCTGGGAACTCGGATCAAAGATAGACCCTTCGGATAAGAGGTTTAAGAAGGATATCGCTAAAGCCGTAACATTAAAGTCAAAATAATTCCCATGCGCCATTGGTTTAAAATATTTCTGCTTCTTTTTATGTTCGGGCTGTTAGTTTATTCAAATTGCCTAAATCACAAATTTCAAATAGATGACTATATTCTTTTGAATAATCCCGAATCAAGCAGCATGAAATTCATTTTTTCTCAATGGAACCCCTATCACGAGCAGGCATTGGGCGCCCTGCGTCAGCAGGGCATATATTCTTATTATCGTCCTCTGGCCTATACGCTGTTCGATCTTTATTATCCCGCTTTCAAGAATAATTTTTGGCAATATTATCTTTTGAATCTTTCTCTTTTTGTTTTCGCGGCCTCATTGATCGTTGTGCTGATTGGAAGGATTTCCGGCAATTATAATCTGGCTTTCTTGGCCGGACTTTTTTTTCTTATCCATCCGATCAACGGGATCGTGGTTAATTGTATTTCCGCGAATATTTTTGCTTTTCAGGTGATCTTTATACTGGGCACCATTTTATGGCTTTGGGAGTCCTTGGAAAGGAAGAATGACCGAGTGCTCTATGCCTTAAGCTTATTGTTTTCTTTTTTATCTTTGTTTTGGCATGAAAGCGGAATAATGATCCCGTTTTATGTTTCCGCGGTCATTTTATTATTCAGGAAAGACCCATTGAAGGAAAAGGCATTATATCTTTTTCCTTATTTTTTAATCGTTTTTTTCTATATCCTCTTCAGGTTCTTTTTTGTAAACATCCATGGATCTATTTTAAAACAACTAACCTTTTTTTATATGACAGGATGGGGGTATGGCGCCACCCTGTTTCGTGTTTTCGGGTGGTATATCGCTCAATTATTTTATCCGCGAGGCATAGTCGAGGAATGGGCCACACCAGTTTTATATCAAAATATATTTTGGGACAGCTTGGGCGCCCTTTCATTGCTATTACTTTTCTTTTTGCTTTTCGTCAGGTTTGCCAAAATAAAAATATGCCAACTGGCGCTCGCTTGGTTCTTGATCGGTTTTGCCCCCCTTTGCTTGGGGGCATTTATAGTTAGCCGGCCGAACCCTATTGCTATCATTGAACCGCATTGGCTTGTTTTTTCTTCCATTGGATTTTTTATATTGATCGCTTATTTTTTTGTATTTATTCTGGATCGTTTCAAAAAAGTTGGATTGGTGTTGTTATTTGTCGTGATCTTTGCCTGGGGCGCCGCTTCTCATGCTTATAATCGAATATGGGCGGATGAAAAAACATATGCCCGTTTTTGGTCCCAGCAAGCCCCGAATTTAAAATTGTCTTATTTTTATTTGGCTAAAGCTTATCAGGATGAAGGGGCTTTTAATGAAGCCAGGAAATATTATAGATTGGCTTTAAACGGCTATTCGTCGGATGTGTATGTATATATTAATGTTGGGGCCATGGATGAACAGGAAGGCCATTGGAAAGAAGCGGAATTAGATTATAAAAGAGCCTTAAAGGTAGACCCTTTTTCCGGGACTGTTTATAATAATTTAGGGGCGCTTTATTCTGATCAAAACAAGCCGGTCAAAGCCAAAGAATATTTTCTTCAAGCGGTAGCTTATAATCCTCTCCTGCTTGAGCCAAGGCTCAGTCTTGCAAAAGTTTTTTTAAAGGATTCCCAATACAAACAAGCCATTGATCTGTGCCTTAAGAACCTTGACATTGTCAGCGATGATCCGGACACTTTATCCCTTTTAATTGATATTTATAACCAAAAGAAAGACATTGTTAATCTCAAGAAATACGCGTATCGCGTCATCCATCATGAAGCCGATCCCGAGATCTTAACGAAACTGGGGGTCATCATGGGCCAGAATGGCATTCTTGATACCGCTTTGGATTGTTTTATAAAAGCCATGCGTGTGGCGCCGGATTACAAAGACGCCTATTTAAACGCAGGAACATTATTAGGGAATATGGGACAATATGATAAAGCCATCCATATCTGGGAACTCGGATCAAAGATAGACCCTTCGGATAAGAGGTTTAAGAACGATATCGCTAAAGCCATAACATTGAATTTAAAATGACACGACTGTATTTTCCAATCGCATTAGTAGTTTTTTCCATTTTTGTCAATTGTTGGACCTTAAAAGACGGCCATAATTGGGGAGATGATTTTGCCCAATACATCATTAACGCCCGCAATATCATTGAGAGCAAACCCTACGCGTCCGGTATTATGTTGGACAATACAGTTATTTGCCCTCCCGGTCTTCCGTTATTGCTGGCGCCCGTATTAAAAGTATTCGGTTTAAATTTTAAAATACTTAAACTGATCAACATTTTCTTTTGGTACCTGTCTATCTTTTTTTTATATGGTTTGTTTTTAAGAAAGGAGGGCAGGAATTTTGCGCTGATGACGGCTGTTTTTTTAGCGTTATCATCGTTCTTCTTTTTTTATAAACAAAACGTCCTTTCTGATATACCGTTTTTTTTATTTGTTTGTTCTTCTTTGTATAATTTTCAACGCTGGGAGGCCTGTAGTTCCATCCGGCAGGGACGTTTATTCCTTATAGGGTTTATTTGTTCAATGTCCGCCGCCTTGTGGGTCAGGTCTGCCGGCGCCGTACTGTTTGTTTCCTCGTTATTTTATTTCATTTTTATTAAACGTGATAGTAAGGCATTGGCCGCAGTCTTAACGGTATTTTTGATCAATGAGGTTTTGTTATTTTCTTGGATGGGCTGGCATCCCGGCTCTTTTGTGGAAATGTGGCAGATGCCGTATGCGTTTATGATGAGCGTTGTTCATAACTTTACCACTGTTTTTGAGAGCTTATGGTGTTTCTTTTGTCCTTCCCAAACAATTTATTCACACGTTCTCTTTAATATGGTTGATCCCGCGGTTTGTCTGGCAGCTCCGGTCCTTTATTTAATGATGATCTGGTCTTTTATTCGGCTCTGGAAGAATAAAAAGTTGTCCTATCTTGAATGTTTTTCTTTTTTCTATATGTCCCTATTGATCATATGGTCGGGGATCCCCACGCCGCCCGACGCCTTCACCCGTTATATTTTGCCGTTACTGCCTTTTGCTTTTACCGGCGGTTGGCGTTTGTTGGTTTTTTTAAAACGATTTAAAATAGACAGTCATGGTTGGGCGAGAATGATCTTTTTGGTGTTATTATTGCTGAACCTCACAAATGTGATCTATAATTGGAATTTTAATGATGACGTGCTTGATCTTCCCGCAAACAGGGAGTTGGTTGCATGGATAAAGCAAAACATGAAGCCTAACGAACACTTTATGTTCTGGAAGCCGAGGGCTTTAGCGCTTATGACTGGAAGAGTAGGCATGCCCCCATGGATTTCCCCGGATCAGGAGCCCTATTTTCTTGCGAGGGTCAAGGACTTTAAGATATCTTACGTTTTTTCGTTTAAAAATGATCAAAGTTTTATCACACAGCTGGAAGAAAGTAAACAATTCAGGACAGTCTGGGAGAACGGGGCTTACAAGGTTTTTAAGTTTACTGATTAAATGCTGAGGTCACAGTGTTTTTTATAATTAATTATTTCAAGCAAAAGCCGGCCATTTTAGTCTTTTTTATAACTTTTTTGGTGTATAGCCCTTTACTTTTGAATCATTTTGTAGGGGACGACAATATTATTATCGGGAGAAATACATTTTATGGTTCATGGAAGAACGTTCCCCGATTATTCGAAAAAGGGTATATTTCAAATATTCGGGAAATAAATTTTAACAGTGAATCAAAATTTGATTTTGGGCCGGGGAGCGTCAGCTATAGGCCGGTCTCAAACTTGACCTATTTTCTCGATCATTATCTGTTTGGAGCAAAGCCCTACGGTTCCCATCTTATCAATATTTTGATCCATTGCGGTAATTCTGTTTTAGTTTACGGGATCGTTAACCAAATTTTTTCTTCTTCGATATTGGGAGTGTTCGCGGGGCTTCTGTTTTCTTTGCACCCCATTGAGTCTGAAGCCGTCGCTGTCATGAGTTATCGGGCGGATATGGTGGCGGCCATGTTTGCTTTATGTTCTTTTTATTTTTGGATCAGATTTAAACAAGGAGGATATACCAGAAAAAAATATTATTACGGATCTTGGGTCATGTGTTTTTTGGCTTTATTTAGCAAGGAATCAGCTTTTGTACTGCCGTTTGTGATCTTATTGTTTGATCAAATATCGGTTATTCCGCGCCAAAGCCTCAAGCAAAGGGGGATTTACTATATTGGGTTTATCCTCATTTTGATATTTTATTTATATCTATATTTTGTAATTTTTCCCAATGCTTCTCTTTCCTTTCATTGGCTGGGCGGATCTTTTGTCAATCATTGCCTTATCATGGGGTATATTTGGTACAACTATTTGATCAATGTATTAATGCCCTGGACAGTAAAATTGATACCGAGATTTTACTGTCCTCCCGCTCCGGGAATAGTCAGTTTAGTAACAGCAGAGATAGGGATAGCTTTTATCGCATTGATATCAAGCATATTTGTGTTGTGGCGTAATTATAAAGAAGCCGTGTTTTTTTTGTTATGGTATATCATTTTTTATCTTCCGGTTTCTGATCTGATCCCGATAGCCAATCCTATGGCGTGCCGTTTTATGTATTTGCCTTCGATAGGGCTATTGATCGTTTTAGCATTCTTTTTACACAAAATATTTAAGGGCGCTTTTATTAAGGAACATTCTCAATATTTATCAAATATACTTCACGGAGCCGTAATATTGATTTGCGTTACACGAACATTATTTTTAAATGGAGATTGGAAGAGTAATTTTGATGTGGGGTGGGCATGGGTAAGGGATTATCCGGCAGATGGACAAGGGTACGCCCTGATGGGAAGAGGGTATCTTGACGCGGGATCCCTTGAAAAAGCCAGAGGCTATTTGGAAAAGAGCCTTCTATTGGGAGATCAGTTGCCGGGCGATGCCTTAGCTTTAGGAGCCTGCTATATGCGGCTTGGGGAATTTCAAGCTTCAGAAGCATTGCTTAAGCAGATCATTGCTCGCTTCCCTGATTACGCCGATCCTTTTTTTAATTTAGGTGAGATATATTATGATCAGAAGCATTACCTCCAAGCGCAGGAAATGCTAGAAAAAGCATTGATGTTAAATCCCAAGAGATCGTCAGGGTATGTGTTATTAATGAAGGTTTATCGTAATTTACACAAATTGGAAGCAGAAAAAGATCTTTTGAAAAAAGCCGGTCTTTACTTAAACGCGCAAAATTCGCCAGTCTATGAACAACTCCTATAATAAAATCATCTCTAGAAGCATTTTCGTCATTTTGATCATTTTCATTTTTTGTACTTTTTTTCAACACATTGAAATTGAAGATGTATGGTGGCATTTAAAGACCGGGCAATGGATTTGGGCGCATAAACAAATACCTAATTATGATCTGTTCCCCTTTTTTAATGTTAAAACTCATTGGTTATGTAATTTTGAATGGCTTGGCAGCACTATTTATTATTTGGTTTGTTTAAAATTCGGCTTTTTGGGTCTTAAAATCTTTCGTTCTACGCTTTTTCTTTCAATTATAGGGATATTTTATTTTTATGGCCGTAAGATACTTCCTTATTATTTACATGTTATTCTTGTTTTTCTTTTGATTTATGGATGTTGTCAGAGGTCCTTTTTGCGGCCGGATGCTTTTAATTATGTTTTTATCCAGCTGTTCTTAATAACTCTTTTTTCATTTGAGAAGACTTTCAATAAAAAAATATTATTTATTTTACCAATATTAGGAATATTCTGGGTAAATTTGCATTTAGGAAGTTTCGTATATGGAGTGTCTCTCATAAGTATTTTTTTATTATCTGCTTTAGTAAAATTTGCTAATGAAAAGTTAAATCATACGCCAGTCGTTGATAAGCGATTGTTGCAAATTAAATATTTAGGTTTTATTTTAGTTGTTTATTTATCCACTTTTTTTCTTACGCCTTATGGTTTGGAAGGATTTCTATATCCTTTCAGGGCCTTTCTGAGCCCTGGTTTTATTCATATCAATCAGATCATGTCCACGGTTACAGAGTCGATGCCGCCGTCACACGTTGATGCCCGCACCATTATTTTGTTTCTTTTGGGTTGTATTTTTTTATTTTTGAACAGACGGAATGCTTTTACGGCGCTTTTATTATTTGTTATTTCTTTCTTTTTTTATTTAAAAAGCCAACGCAACATCACATTTTTTTTCATTTTAGCGCTTTACGGTATTATTGAAAATGCGAGATCCATTTCTTTTAAGGAAAAATATAAAAATCTTATTAAATCGCAATACATTAATATATTTCTGGTTTTCTTTTCATTCTTTTTGTTGTTCCAAATATTTAATATGGTTACTGAAAAATGGTATTGCGATGGGAAATTTGTTAGACACTTTTTCATGGAAGAAGATCCAAGGTTTTCTTCTGTTCGAAAACTATTACAGGAAAATAATATCATTGGTCCGGTTTATATCAATCAAGACCGCCTTGGCGGGTGGCTTATTTGGTGCGGATATCAGCAATGGAAGCCCTTTATAGATACACGGGATTCAAACAATGAGAGATTTCAAGATTTTAATTTAATCGAAATGTATCCAAATAAAAATTGGCCGATAGCTGAAGAGAAATATGGTTTTAAAATTGCTGTTTTAGATTCTTGGTTTCCTTATTTAGGGGCCCCAATAATTAAATATTTTAATCAATTGCCCGATTGGCAGTTAATATGCGCAAGCGGCCCCATTTTGGTTTATGTCAAAAAAGGTCAATTCAAGCTTTCCGACGCCTTGGATCAATACTCAACGAAACTAAGATCTATCCATGTTGAAAAAAAGGACATGGAGCGCCTTAAACAGCTATGGTTTGCGAGGGAAGACCATAAGTCTTTGGATTTAACAAATCAATTATCATACGATACGGATATTTTCTTGTCTGGAGCGGCATTATATGTTTTAGGATATAAGGGCGCAGGTATAAAAGATTTAATTAAAAGCCTTGAGGTTGGCAAAGATAAAGAATTGCTGGATTTTATTGCTCTTGTTTTAATAGAAAATAGGAAAGCCTTACAATGAACAAGTTTGTTTCGTGTCCCTTCGGGAAGGTTTCAAGTCCTTGTTTTCAATAAAAAATCGATACACAATCAGGCAATTTGTTGTATAATTCGACGCTTATAAAGAATTATTAGGGTCGGGTCGTTTCTCTGGGAAGACGTTTGAGGAAACGACACAACGACCCAGATATTTCTTAGAGTATTTGATATAGTAATATTGTGGTAATCTGGGTCGGTAGCTCAGTTTGGGAGAGCGCATCGTTCGCAATGATGAGGCCGGGGGTTCGATCCCCCCCCGATCCACTTTAAAAAAGCCAAAGAGCATGTATCGTTTTTATTGCGCGGACGCTAATTTTTCCAAATCCTCCGTCACCATTACTGAGGCCCACGAAGTCCACCACATCAAGGACGTCCTGCGTCTTAAAAAAGGCTCTTTGATCCAAATTTTTAATGACCGGTCCCAAGAAGCGGATACAACCATTGAAGAAATCCGCCAGAACGCCATCATCGTCGGTGTTAAAACCGTCAGGCAAAAAGAGGAAGGGCAGGCCCGCATCATCCTGGCTTGCGCGCCGCCCAAAAAGGGAAAATTTGAGTTTATTATTGAGAAGTGCACGGAGTTAGGGGTAGATGAGATCATCCCTTTAAGGACCAAACGCACAGAAGTGGTCTTTAAAGAAGACAAGTGGCCCGGTAAACTTAGCCGTTTTGAGAAAGTCGCGGTCAATGCTTCAAAGCAGTCCAAAAGAACCAAAGTGCCGCGTATTTATCCTATGGCATCAATACCCGAAGCTTTGCGGATATTGCCCCCCAATGGCCTGCGTCTGATCCCGTCGCTTCATGATCATCCGAAACATATTTGCGAGGCGCTTCTTAAGGCTGATAGGCATAGATCGGTGGCCCTGTTCATAGGCCCGGAAGGGGATTTTACCCCTGATGAGTTGAGCTTATCCATGGAACATGGATGTGTGCCGGTGTCTTTGGGGGACACGGTCTTGAAGGTGGAGACCGCGGCCATAGCCGCTGTCGCTTTAGTTAAATTTTTAATAAAATTTCCAATCCCCTTTGGAATTGACAATATAACCCCCGACAAGGTATAATTTTACCTTCATTAATGAAGTAATTATGTGGGAGGCCTCATGGTTCAAGATAAAACAGCAGCAGAAAAACAAGAAAAAATAGCCGGCGAAAAAGCAGCCGATGCCTTGCGCGGCAACCGTTTGAAAGCTTTGGATCTGGCTTTGGCACAGATCGAAAAGCAGTTTGGTAAGGGCTCGATCATGCGTATGGACAGCAACGTATCAGAGGACATTCCTGTCATTCCCACAGGTTCACTGACCTTGGACCTGGCTTTAGGGGTCGGCGGAGTCCCGCGCGGCCGGGTGATCGAGATCTATGGGCCGGAATCATCCGGTAAAACCACATTAACCTTAAGCGTCATTAAGCAATTGCAGCACTCCGGCGGGGTCGCCGCTTTCATCGACGCGGAGCATGCCTTCGATGCCAATTATGCCAGGACTTTAGGGGTCAAATTAGATGATCTTTTAGTGTCACAGCCGGATACCGGTGAACAGGCTTTGGAGATCGCCGAGACTCTGGTACGTTCCAACGCGGTGGACTTGGTTGTGATCGACTCGGTTGCGGCCCTGACCCCGCGCGCGGAGATCGAAGGTGAGATGGGGGACGCTCACATGGGTTTGCAGGCGCGTCTGATGAGCCAGGCTTTGCGCAAACTGACGGCGGCCATCAGCAAATCCAAATGTTGTGTGGTATTTATCAATCAGATCCGTATGAAAATCGGGGTGATGTTCGGCAATCCCGAAACCACCACCGGCGGCCGGGCATTGAAGTTTTATGCTTCGGTACGGATCGATCTAAGAAGGATCGAATCCATCAAGTCCGGGGAAGACATTATCGGCAACCGCGTCAGGGCCAAGGTGGTCAAAAATAAAGTCGCTTCGCCTTTTAAAGAAGCGGAATTTGAGATCTATTTCCAAGAGGGCATTTCGCAAGACGCGGATATTCTGGATCTGGGCGTGACCCATGAGATCGTGCTAAAAAGCGGGGCCTGGTTTTCATTTGAGAATGAAAAAATAGGACAGGGACGCGAGGGTGCCCGTAAATATCTCAAGGACAATCCAAAAGTGGCGGCGAAGATCAAAAAACTGGTCATTGAGAAGATCAAGACAAGGCCAAAGGTGTGAGGCAAAAAAGCGCCAAAGCCGCGGCATTCCGGTTTTTAAAGGTCAGGCCGCAAAGCATTGCGGAATTAAAGGAAAAGCTTCAAAATAAAGGTTTTTCCCAAACGGAAATAGAAACGACCGTGCTTGAATTAACGGCGTCGGGATTATTAGACGACCGGGCTTTTACGAAAAGTTGGATCAATTATCGTTTAGCCCGGCCGTTTGGTTTTAAACGCATTATTACCGAATTAAGAGACAAAGGTGTCGACGAAGAGACGATCGGAAAGGCTGTAGCTGAATTTACCGATCAGATAAGTTCGGAAGATGCGGCCCTGGAATTGGCCCAACGGCGCTGGTCACGGCTCTCCGGCGATGATCCGGATAAAAAGAAAAGAAAGATCTCGGATTTTTTACTTCGACGCGGATTTTCAGAGAGCACAGTGATGGATGTGTTAAGGAAATTATGACCACCGATGAGATCAGAACGAAGTTTTTGGGCTTTTTTAGATCTAAAGGCCATAGCATTATTGCCAGCGACACCCTGGTGCCCAAGGATGATCCGACGGTGCTTTTTACAACCGCCGGCATGCAGCAGTTTAAGCCGCAGTTTTTGGGGCATAGGGACGGATTTACACGGGCCGCGACCTGCCAGAAATGTTTGCGCACGGATGACCTTGACGTTGTAGGCAAAACAGATTTTCACCATACTTTTTTTGAAAT
This sequence comes from uncultured Planctomycetales bacterium, assembly GCA_964396865.1. Classification (GTDB taxonomy): domain Bacteria; phylum Omnitrophota; class Gorgyraeia; order Zapsychrales; family Fredricksoniimonadaceae; genus JABDGZ01. Next base: position 8,847 of record CAYNGE010000008.1, on the reverse strand, counting down.
GCTGGGCAATTTTTCTTTCGGCGATTATTTTAAGAAAGACGCCATCCATTGGGCCTGGGAATTCCTGACGCATGAATTGAAATTGCCTCCGGAGAGGTTATGGGTCTCGGTTTATCAGGCAGATGATGAGGCTTATGCTATCTGGGCCAATGAGATCAAGGTCCCGATCGACCGCATTGTTAAATTGGGGGACAAGAGTAATTTTTGGCCGTCAGAAGCTAAGGAGAAAGGCCCTAATGGCCCTTGCGGCCCCTGTTCGGAAATTTTTTATGATTATGGAAAAAATATTAATTGTCCAAAGGGAGAGGCCTGCGATCCTGATTGTTCCTGCGGGCGTTTTTCCGAAGTGTGGAATTTAGTTTTTACTCAGTTTAACCGCAAGGATGGCGGGACCTTAGAGCCTTTACCGTCTAAAAATATCGATACGGGCATGGGGCTGGAACGTTTGGCCGCGGTGGTGCAGGGCAAAAAGAGCAATTATGAGACGGATAATTTTGCAGCGATCTTAAAGGTGATCAAGGATGCTTTTGCGGCCAGCAAAGTGAAAGCAACCGAAAGTGAATATCGTATTATCGCTGATCATATGCGGGCAGTTACCGTTGGGATCGCGGACGGGGTGATGCCGTCCAATGAAGGCCGCGGCTATGTGATGCGAAAGCTGATTGTGGATATGAGTGATCTGGCGGTCCGTGCCGGCATAGAGAAGCCTGTTATTTTTACTTTTGTGGACATTGTTATTGATCGCCTGAGGCATCCTTACCCGGACTTGTCAGGCAAGGCTAATGAGATCAAAGAGCTTATTAAACGCATTGAAGAAGCGTGCATAAAAGTAAGGAAAGAGAGAGAGCCAGAAACTGCTCATAAGTTTATTGAAACAAAGCCAGAAATGAAACCAGAGGAAATTGGAAACATTATATTTTTAGCGAGAGATACTTACGGTTTATCCTTGCCAACCATTAGTACTATTGCGGCAGGTACAGGCATTCCAACTGTTATTTATACGCAGGGATTGAAAATATTTGAAGCTAAAATGGAAGAGCAGAAAAATCGTTCTCGAGCTTCCAGCAAAATGGCTGGTGATGTATTTGCTGCACAGGATTTTGCTTTGGATCTGCCTAAAACTGAATTTTTGGGTTATCAAAAAACAAAAGCTGATGCTAAGGTTTTGAAAGTTAATCATAAAGAGGATAAGGTTTTTCAAATAGTTTTAAATCAAACACCATTTTACGCTGAGTCAGGTGGACAGATAGGTGATACCGGATATTTACAAGGCCCAGAAGGTAAAATGCTTGTGCACGATACGCGGAAAATGAATGATATTTATATCCATTATGGTTCAATTGAAGGAGAGATCAAAGAAGGCGATCAAGTGCAAGCGGTGGTTGATGAGCCTCGCCGCCGGGCGATCATGCGTAACCATACGGCCACGCATTTGCTGCAGGCCGCTTTACGCGAGGCATTGGGCGCGCATGTTAAACAGCAGGGTTCCTTGGTGGAAGAAAGCCGTTTTCGCTTTGATTTTACGCATCCCAAAGGCCTTAAGCCGGAAGAAACGCAAAAGATCGAAAATAGGGTCAATGAATTTATCCGCCGCAGTGATCCTGTGGTAACAGAAGTTTTGAATTTAGAGGAAGCTAAAAAAAAGGGAGCTTTGGCTTTTTTTGCTGAAAAGTACGGCCAGACGGTCAGGGTGATCTCTATCGGCAATTATTCCCGGGAATTTTGCGGAGGCACGCATGTTTCTTCGACCGGCCAGATCGAAGCCATGAAGATCGTCTCTGAAGGCTCGATCGCTCAAGGGATACGGCGTATTGAAGGACTGACAGGTAAGGCCGCCGTCGAGGATTTTTTAAAAAAGAAAACCCAAGAATCAGCGGCCGTGGAAGACGCTCAACGCATCAAACAACTGGAAAAAGAAAAACAAAATATTTATTTTGATCAGGTAAAATCTTCCGTGGATGAGATGATCGCGGCCGGTGAAAAAATAAAAGGGGCCAATCTCATTGTCCGTTCTCTACAGGAGATCGATATTACGCTTTTGCGTAAACTTTCTGATCTGCTCAAGCAAAAGGTAAAGTCCGGTATTTTTATTTTGGGTTCAAAGGGGCCCCAAGATGCTTGCGTGATCCTTTCGGTGACGGATGATCTGGTGGCGCGCGGCATTAAAGCCAATGAATTAATGGAACAGATCGCTCCATTAATGGAAGGCAGCGGCGGGGGCAGGCCGCAACTGGCCCAGGCAGGCAGTAAAAACCCGCAAAAATTAGACGGGGCATTAATCAAAGCTAAGGAGATCGTGAAGGTAAAACTATGAAACTCATTAAACAAACAGGGCAAAGCATTGAAAATCTTTATAATCGCAGCAAGGTTGTGCATAAAAAATATGTGGAAGAAAAAGTGCGCACCATCATTGATGATGTGCATTTAAATGCAGATGATGCTTTGATCAAATACACCCGGCGTTTCGATGGGGTAAGATTGGCTCCCCGCCAGTTGCGTGTGGCTGAAAGTGAGATCTCAGCGGCTTTTGGGAGCATCACCCCGGAATTTGTCGGACATTTAAAAACCATTATCAATAATGTTTCCACGTATTATAGGAAACAGCTTAAAACCAACGGCAAGCCGCATGCTCACGACGGGGTTTTGCTTAAAGAAGAAGTGCGGCCTTTGGATTCGGTCGGTATTTATATTCCGGCGGGCACGGCCCCATTGGTCTCTTCGGTTTATATGACGGCTGTTCCGGCGATCATTGCCGGTGTCCAAAGAGTGGTCATTGTCACGCCTCCCAATAAAGAGGGCCGGGTCAATCCCTATATTTTAGCTGTAGCGAGTTTATTGAAGGTCAAAGAAATTTATAAGGTAGGCGGCGCCCAAGCCATCGCGGCTTTGGCATTCGGCACCAAGACAATTCCCAAAGTGGATAAAATTATAGGCCCTGGCAATATGTATGTCACCGAGGCCAAACGTCAATTGTTCGGTTATGTGGATATTGATATGCTCGCCGGACCCACGGAGCTAGTCGTCATTGCCAATCGTTACAGCAATACGGATTTTGTGGTGGCGGACCTGGAAGCCCAGATGGAGCACGTAGGCGGCTTATCGATCTTATTGAGCACCTCCAAGCAATTGATCAAAGTGGTACGCAAGCGCGTGGCCCAGGGGTTTTGCGTTTATTGCAAGAACACGGACGAGGCCATTGAGATCGCCAATCAACTTGCGCCCGAACACTTGCAAATCGTCACTAATAACGCCGTCAGCATCGCTAAAAAGATCAGGCATGCCGGGGCGATCTTTCTGGGGCCCTATAGTCCGGCGGCTGTGGGTGATTACGCGGCAGGGCCAAGCCATGTGCTTCCAACCATGGGCACCGCACGATTTTTCTCAGGGCTGTCTTTGTCGAGTTTTACCAAAAGCAGCCACGTGATACTTTACTCCAAGAAAGCACTGGAAAAAGTGCGCGAGCCTTTGGAAAAAGTGGCCCACTTGGAGGGCATGACCAAGCACGCGGATGCAGTGAATGTAAGATTTAAATAAAAAGAGGATAAAAATATGCAACGTAAAGCGGATGTTGAACGTAAAAGTAAAGAAACGCAAATTACGGTGTCATTGAATGTCGATGGTCATGGCAAAACAAAGATCAAGACTCCGATAGGATTTTTGGATCACATGCTGGAGCTTTTTACTTTCCATGGTTATTTCGATCTGGATCTGTCTGTTTCCGGTGATACACAAATTGACATTCATCATACCAATGAAGATATCGGCATTGTATTGGGCAAAGCATTTAAAAAAGCTTTGGGCGAAGAAAAGGCCGGGATCAAGCGTTTTGGTTCTGCGTTTGCGCCAATGGAGGGGACGGTGGGTCATTGCGTGATCGATCTTTCCGGCCGTGGCTTTTTTAAATTTAATTGTGAGGGTGACATGCCCATTCAAAAGGGGACGGATGGTTATGAATTCTCCCATTTCGAACATTTTATGGAAAGCTTTGCCCATAATCTAGGGGCCAATTTGGTTTTTACATTGCAAAATCCCAGCAATGATTTGCACACCAATCTGGAGACGATGTTCAAATCCCTGGGCTTGGCTTTAGATCAGGCGACCACTATTGATCCTCGCCGCGAAGGCAAAATCCCTTCAACCAAGGGGATTATTGATTAAAACCGATATATGATCGCTATCATTGATTACGGCATGGGGAATTTGCGCAGCGTCCACAAGGCCTTTGAGCATGTGGGGGCCGAGGCGCGGGTGACTAATATCATAGAGGATATTTTAAAAGCGGATAAAGTGGTTTTGCCCGGCGTAGGGGCCATGGGACCCGCCATGCAGAAATTGCAGGAATTGGGCTTAACCGGCCCTATCCGAAAAGTTATCCAGAGAGGCACACCATTTTTAGGTATTTGCCTTGGCTTGCAATTGTTATTTGAAAGAAGCTCCGAAGGTGGTTTTGTCGAAGGGCTCAAGGTCCTGGAAGGCAGCGTTGAACGCTTTACCCAGCTTAAAGTTCCGCACATGGGCTGGAACCAAATTCAGGTCCAAGCGGCAGGCCATAAGCTTTTTGAAGGTCTTAACTCCGGTGAGAATGTGTATTTTTGCCATTCATATTTTGTTGTGCCCAAAGACGCTTCTGCAGTAGCGAGCACCACTGATTACGGGGCGGATTTTGTGTCTGCGGTAGTTAATGGAAATATTTGGGGCGTGCAGTTTCATCCGGAGAAAAGCCAAAAAGCCGGTTTGCAAATTTTAAGGAATTTTGTTTTGCTATGATCCTCATTCCTGCGATCGATATTAAAGGCGGCAAGGTGGTGCGTTTGTTTCAAGGCGACTTTGGCAAAGAGACGGACTACGACCCGTATCCTTTCATGGCGGCTAAACGGTGGCGCGGGATGGGCGCCCGATGGCTTCATTTGGTGGATTTGGACGGAGCTCAAAATGGGGTGATGGGTAATAAGGAACACATTATTTATATCGCTCAAAAAGTCAGGGTTTCGGTCCAGGTAGGCGGCGGTATCCGTGATGAACAGACAGTTGAAGATCTGATCAATGCCGGTGTCAAGCGGGTGATTTTAGGAACAAGGGCCATTGAAGACCATAAGTTCTTAAAAGACATGCTGGCCCTTTATGGTGAAAAGATCTGTGTCAGCCTGGACTGTTCTAACGGTTTGGTGGCAGACCACGGGTGGGCTTCTATCACCGATATTAAAGCCGTTGATCTGGCTCTTGAATTAGAAGCCATGGGTTTGCAGTGGATGATCTATACCGATATTGCCCGTGATGGCGCTTTGACAGGGCCTAATTTTGACCAGTTGCAGGCGATGCTAAATGCGGTCAAGAAAATAAATATCATAGCCTCCGGCGGCATTGCCACCATTGAAGACGTTCGCAAATTAGCGTCTATGAAGGGCGTTGCCGCGGCCATTACCGGAAAGGCGATCTACGAAGGTAAGCTGGATTTCAAAAAAGCTTTAGAGGCCCTTACTTAGCATGGCAAGAAAGAGGGAGAATTGCTTAACAAACGTATAATCCCATGTTTGGACGTTAAAGACGGGCGGGTGGTCAAGGGGGTTAATTTTGTTTCCCTTAAAGACGCCGGTGATCCGGTCGACTGCGCTAAAGCTTATGACCAGGCCGGTGCGGATGAATTGGTTTTTTTGGATATCACCGCCAGTCATGAAAAGCGTAAAATTTTTTTAGATGTGGTGCAAAGATGCGCGGAATGCGTATTTATGCCTTTGACCGTGGGCGGAGGCATCAGCAATGTCAGCGATATCCGTCATTTACTCAACGCCGGCGCAGATAAGGTTTCAATCAATACCGCGGCCGTCAATGAGCCGGGATTGATCCGCCGGGCGGCCAATATGTTTGGATCCCAATGCATTGTGGCGGCCATTGACGCCAAACGGGCGGCCGATCATTGGGAAGTTTTTACGCATGGCGGGCGCACACCCGCCGGACGCGATGCGATCACCTGGGCCCGTGAAGTCCAGGCCCAAGGGGCGGGAGAAATTTTGTTGACCAGCATGGACGCGGACGGCACTAAAAACGGTTATGATCTGCCTTTGACGCGCGCCGTTGCGCAAGCGGTCAGTATTCCGGTGATCGCTTCCGGCGGAGCGGGCACTCTGGGGCATTTTTATGAGCTTTTCAATGAAACTCAAGCGGATGCGGCTTTGGCGGCTTCGGTGTTCCATTACGGCACAATTGCGATCCCTCAAGTTAAGGAATTTTTGAAACAACAGAAAGTGAGCGTGCGATGAGCGATAATTCAGAAATGGAAACGATCCAGATCACTCAGGACAATCTTGAGAAATTAAAATTTAATTCCGACGGATTGATCCCTGCCATTGCCCAGGACTATAAGAACAATGAGGTTTTGATGATGGCTTGGATGAACATAGATTCATTGCGCGACACATTGAAAAACGGCAAGGCCTCTTATTGGTCGCGCTCGCGCAAGACGTATTGGGTCAAAGGCGAGACATCGGGCCACTTTCAATATGTGAAAGAGATCTTTTATGACTGTGACTGCGATGTACTTTTAATGAAGGTGGAGCAGGTGGGAGCGGCATGTCACACAATGAAGAGAAGCTGTTTTTATAGAAAAATTAAATAAGAATAGGGCTTAACTTGTGACGAACTTTTTAACCAAAGAAGAATTTTTAAAATTAAGCCGCAAGGGCAACTTGATACCGGTTTTCCGGGAGATCCCGGGAGACCTGGAAACGCCGGTGTCGGCGTATTACAAATTGGCCTTTAAGCGCGCTTATTCGTTCTTATTGGAGTCGGTGGAAGGCGAAGAAAAGATCGCCCGGTACTCTTTTATTGCCCGCGACCCCGAATTGATCTTTACAAGCAAAGGCCATGAAGCCAAGATCTTGCGTTTAGTCGGGTCAAAGCACAAGGCCGAAGAGGTCTTTTTTAAGAGCTCTCCTTTGTCCGTAGTGCGTCAATTGATGAAAGATTATCGTGCCGTGGAGATCGAGGGCCTGCCGCGTTTTTACGGAGGCATGGTGGGATATTTGAGTTATGATTGTGTGCGTTTTTTTGAGCGTCTGCCGGACAAGACGACCGATGATCTTAAGCTTCCCGACATTTGTCTGGCCTTAACTAAGAATTTAGTGGTCTTTGACCATCGTCATCACACGATCAAAGTCGTTAGTTGTGTCTATTTGGCGGCCAATGACAGCCGGGAAGAGAAAATTAAAAAATATAACAAGGGCCTTAAAGCCATTGATGCCACGATCGCGGATCTGCGAAAACCATTATTAGTGCCGGCTCCTAAAAGGACCGCAAAGAAGATATCCGTTGCCTCGAACTGTAGCAAGGCGAAATACGAGCAAATGGTGGTCCGGGGTAAAGCCCACATCAAAGCCGGGGACATCATTCAGGTTGTTCTTTCCCAGCGTTTTAAAGTGGATATTAACGTCGATGCGTTTGAGATCTATCGCAGTTTGCGCGTGCTTAATCCCTCGCCTTATATGTTTTTTCTAAATTTTAACGGTTTACAGCTGGTGGGGGCTTCTCCTGAGCTTTTGGTGCGTTGTGAAAATGGTTTGGTTGAAACACGCCCCATCGCAGGAACACGGCCGCGGGGAGGCAATGAGGCAGAGGATGCAGGCCTGATGAAAGACCTTTTGGCTGACCCTAAAGAGAAAGCCGAACATATTATGTTGGTGGACCTGGGACGTAATGATCTAGGACGCGTGTGCGTGAAGGGAACGGTGCGCCTGTCGGAATTTATGGAAGTTGAAAAATATTCCCACGTCATGCATATTGTCAGTAATGTTCAGGGCAAGTTACGCAAAGATAAGGACCCTTTAGATGTTTTGGAAGTGGCATTTCCGGCCGGGACCCTTTCCGGGGCGCCTAAGATCCGGGCCATGGAAATTATTGAGGACCTGGAAACCCAAAAACGAGGGCCTTATGGCGGAGCCGTCGGGTACTTTAGTTTTTCGAAAAACCTTGATACTTGTATAACTATACGTACAATAGTGGTTCATAAAGACAAAGCTTATGTGCAGGCCGGGGCTGGTATCGTGGCTGATTCCAATCCCGCCAAGGAATACACTGAAACGGTCAATAAAGCCAAGGCCCAAATAAGGGCCATCGAATTGGCTCATCTGTAATTAAAGAAAGGGAAACTCATGGAAGTTCGCATTAGGTTACAAAAAGCAGGGAAAGCCTCTAACAAGGCCTACAATTACCGCGTCGTTGCGATGAGCGGAAAAGAAGGCCGCGACGGCCGCACTTTGGATATTTTGGGTTATTATGATCCCGCCAAAAAGTCCTACTTTTCGCTCAAAAAAGAAAAGATCACGGCCTGGATCGCCAAAGGCGCTCAGATGAGCGATACGGTCAGAAGTTTGATGAAAAAAGTAAAATAAGGTCAGGTTAGAAAGGATATCCATGTCTCAACAATCAGGATTTACACAGATTCTGTTTTTGTATGTTCCGATTTTTTTGATCTTTTATTTCTTGATCATACGTCCTCAGCGCCAGCAGCAGAAGAAGATCAAAGAGATGCTGGCTAATCTCAAGAAAAACGACGAAGTGGTCACAACTTCCGGTATTCACGGCTCGATCGTCATTGTCAAAGATAAGACAGTGGTTGTACGCGTGGATGAAGGCTGCCGTATTGAGTTTGACCGCGAATCCATCGCTTTAGTCAAGTCCAACGAAATCAAACCCGAGGTAGTTAAATGAGCGCGGAGTTACGTAAACGTTTCATCATTGTGCTGTGTGTTATTGTGGGCTGTCTCGCTTCTCTTTTTCCCATTAATAAGCGTATTAATATGGGGCTTGACCTTAAGGGCGGGATGCATTTGATCTTAAAAGTCCAAAATGATA
>CAYNGE010000007.1:12408-21612 GCA_964396865.1 uncultured Planctomycetales bacterium | reverse complement strand
AATCTATGTACTTGAGATCACCCAGCCGGTCCCGGAATCCGAAGTGCAAAAAATAGAGCGCAACGCGGTTTCCGCCATAACGGAACCGACGGAAACGCCGTCGGCTTCCGGTCCTGCGTCTTTACAGGAGAGCGCCCAGCCGTCTTCAGAGGCAGTCCCTCAAAATGAGGGGAACCTGCAGCCGAAGACTTACACCGTGCAAAAAGATGATACCTTGCAAAAAATTTCCAAGAAGCTTTATGGTACCTACGGCAGATGGTACAAGATCTACCAAGCCAATAAGGACAAGATCAAGAACCCGAATTTTGTCAGGCCAGGCACGGTCTTAATTATCCCGGCGTTAAAGTAAAAATAGGGACGTTTCCCTATTTTTTTGAAGAAAGGGTATTGATGGATTTTCATTTAGACCTTGATAATAACCGCGATTTGCAGCTGCTTTTTGGCCGTTACGATCAGAACATAAAGATCATTGAAAAAGAACTCGGTGTCCGCATCGTCCGTACCGAGACTGGCATTAAGATCATCGGTCAAGATCCGCAGGTGCAGAAATCCGTTGAACTATTCCATTATTTGATGACCTTTGTTGAGAAGGGCCGTGATGTCAAGAAGGCGGACATTGTTTATGCCCTGCGGCTCGTTGACAAAGAAAAAGAAATTGATTTCAAGCGCTTGGCCAAGGAGAAGATCGAAGTTTCAGTCAAAGGAGGTCTCGTTACTCCCAAGACCAAGGGCCAGATTGAATACATTGAAGCTATCAAGACCAATGATCTGGTTTTTTGCATAGGCCCGGCCGGTACGGGAAAAACTTTTTTGGCCATTGCCATGGCGGTCAATGCCCTTAAAAAAGGGCTGGTGCGCCGCATTATTTTGACCCGTCCGGCAGTGGAAGCCGGGGAATCCCTTGGTTTTTTGCCGGGGAATATGGTGGAAAAAGTATTGCCTTATCTGCGCCCTTTGTACGATGCTCTTTACGATATGATGGAACCCGAAAAAGTCGAGCATTACAGTGAACAGGGGATCATTGAAGTGGCTCCTTTGGCTTTTATGCGCGGGCGTACGCTCAACGAAGCTTTTGTTATCTTAGATGAGGCTCAAAATACCCGTCCTGACCAGATGAAAATGTTTTTGACCCGCATGGGCTTTGATTCCAAGGTGGTGGTCACCGGCGATGTGACTCAAAGCGATCTGCCGGCAACTGAAAACAACGGTTTGGCCGATGCTGACCGGATCCTTGGGGTCATTCCTGAGATTAAATTTATCCATTTGACCAGTGAAGATACGGTCCGCCATGAGTTGGTAGGGAAGATCATCGAAGCCTATGCACAATCTAATGGGAACCACCTTACGACATTGAAGAAATAGGGCCTTTTCATAAACATTAACATCCATGAGTTTTCGGTCCAATAATCCGCTTTCCCGTGATCAAATCATCATGATGGCCCTTTCTTTCGCGGGCTTGACGGTCTTTTGTTTGTTTTCCTTTCTATCTTTGATCATTCCTTTGCTGATATTTTTCTTGGGCGTCCATTTGTTTTTCTTCAAAAAAGCCAATCCGCGTCTTTTCCTGCATCTGGCCTTGCTTTTGGCTTTGCTTGTGTTTGCGGCCCATATACTTAAACCCTATTCCGTTGTGGCACATTTTTATTTGCCTGTTGCCGCTATTGGGATGCTGACGATGCTGCTGTTTAACGATGTGCAAGTAAGTTTTATGATGGTTTTTTTGAGCGCCACGTTGGGCGGGATCATTTTGGGTTTCGGTCTAAATGAAATGCTGATCTTTTTTTTAGGCGGTTTGGCCGGCGCCTATAAGGTGCGTGACGCGCGCACCCGCGGCGTATTGATCGAAGCCGGGATCTTTGTGTCCATCATCCAGGTGATTTGCGCCTTGCTCATCAACCCGACGGTCAACAAGGATATTTTGGCGCACGTTCTCCAACCGTTGGCCGTCAATGGATTGATATGCGCCTTTGTCGTGATGGCCACCTCTAAGATCTTTGAAACGATATTCGGCGAGATCACCAATTTTACGCTGCTGGAGCTTTCGGACTCTTCCCATCCTTTATTAAAGCGCATGGTCGTGGAAGCGCCGGGCAGTTATCATCATAGTTTGATCGTCAGTAATCTGGCGGAAGCTGCGGCCGAGGCGATTGACGCGCATTCACTTTTAGTGCGGGTGGGCGCTTATTATCATGATATCGGCAAGATGGTCAGTCCCCAGTATTTTACGGAAAACCAGATGGTCATTAGCAATAAACATGACGAGATAGAGCCGTCGATAAGCCGTCTGCTCATCTTAAATCATATCAAGGAGGGCGTGGAGCTGGGTCGCCAGTATCATCTTAACCAGCGGATCATTGATTTTATTCCGGAACATCACGGAACAAGCCTTATGCGTTATTTTTATCAAAAAGCTTTGCTGGAAGGAGAGCCTGAGGGGCTGGAAGAAAAAGATTACCGTTATCCGGGCCCCAAGCCGCAGAGCAAAGAAACAGCCATTGTGCTGTTGGCCGACTCCGTCGAGGCCGCTACCCGTGTTTTGGACGAGCACACGCCCCAGCGCATTGAAGATCTGGTACGAAAGATAATCAACAATAAATTCATTGATGGCCAGTTAGATGAATGTAATTTAACTTTAAGAGAGATCGATACGATCGCCTCTGTCTTTGTGCGCGTCTTGGGCGCTATGTACCACAGCCGTGTCAAATATCCCGAAAAGCCTAATGAAAATTTACATAAAAAATCTTCAAAAGAAGATCCCGATCCCCCGAGGTCAAATCCTCAAAGCGGCGCAAGCGGCGTTTAGTAAGTTTGGTCCCGCAGTATCCGGCCTTTCCATTGTTTTTGTCGGCAGCCGACGCATGCGTACACTTAATAAAAAATATCTGGACCATGATTACATCACCGATGTTTTGGCTTTCAATCTGGGGGGCGGCTGCGGTGAAATTGTTATTTGCCCTCAGGCGGCAAAGGCCAACGCGGCTTTTCATAAAACATCGACGAAAAAAGAAATTATTTTATACGTGATCCATGGTATTTTGCATTTGCAGGGCTTTACGGACTATGATTCCAAAGACACGATCCAAATGCGCAGGATGGAAAATAAATTGCTGGAGACATTGCTTTCTTCTTAAATTATGAAGCGTATTGTAGTCATAGCACTTGTCTGTTACCTCGCCTTCGCCTTGGAATTCGTGTTATATAACGCTTTTGGCGCGTGGGGCAAGCCGGAACTTTTGATCTTAGTGGTCGTATTCTTCAATTTGTATTTGGGCATACGCTTTAGTATTATCAGCGCCGTCTTTTGCGGAATATTAAAGGACACCTGCGGCATTGCTCCCATGGGAACTTATATGCTGGTGTATATGGTCGCGGCTTTTATGACGACCGTCATACGCCGCTATTTATACGAGCAGGGTTCGAGGTTTTCCCGAGCCCTGGTCGCTTTCATCGTCATCCTGTCGTGTTTTATCACTCAGGCGTTGTTGGCCTCTATGAGCCATGAGGTCCGCTGGAATGAATTGTTAGTTGATGTTTTAGCTCCTCAAGTTTTGACCACGATGGTAGTGGCTACGTTGGTCTTTCAGGGTTTAAGGGACATCTGTGTTTTTTTCGTTTTAAAAACTTAATATGCGCCTTAATTTCATCCAATCCGTTATTTTTTTCTTTTTGGGCCTGATCATTTGCGGTCTGTTTTATATGCAGATCATTCACGGCGCCTACTATCACCAACAAAGCACGAATAACCACATACGCATCCTTCCTTCAGATGCCCCGCGGGGGAGGATAGTAGACCGCAACGGCGTTCTTTTGGCGGATAACCGTACGGCTTTTCATGTTGGGGTCATAGCCCAGGACATAGTAGACAAAAAAGCGCTGTTTGATTATTTAGGAGACGTGCTTAATAAGGATCCGGTTTTTCTGGAAAGGCAGTTTCAGCGTAAGAAATGGGCCCCTTTTGCCCCTGTTATTTTAGCGGAAGATATTCCCCGCGAGACAGCGCTTAAGATCGAAGAAGAAAAATTTGTTTACCCTGGACTTGTGGTCCAGCATGGATTTGAACGTTTTTATCCTTTCGCCGACGCCGGGGCGCATGTCTTGGGCTATGTGGGCAAAATGGATGAAGGCCAGATCGAAGACAAAGATCTCTACGGGTTTACGCCTTTAAGCCTCGTTGGAAAGACAGGGATCGAAAAAGAATACGATGCTTATCTTCAAGGCAGTCCTGGCGGCCGGCAGATCGAGATCGATAGCCGCGGCCAGCAAGTGCGCCTGCTGGGCATTAAGGAGGCTGCCGCGGGCCTTGACGTTACTTTAACGATCGACCAGCGTGTGCAAAAGACCGCCCAGGAATTGCTCCAGGGCTTACGGGGAAGCATTGTGGTGATGGATCTGGACAATGCGGATGTGCTTTCTTTAGTGAGCAGCCCTTCCTATGACCCGGATGTTTTTACAGATAAAAATAAGCGCGATCATTTAGGCGCTTATTTCAATGATGCCGCGACCCCTTTGCTTGACCGCGCTATATCCGGTCAGTACCCGCCGGGTTCCGTATTTAAAATTGCGGTGGCCCTGGCCGCCATCGAGCGTCATAAGATCACGCCGTCAACGACGTTTGATTGCCCCGGATATTTGATGGTAGGTCATCGGAAATTCGGCTGTTCGCACGTGCACGGCGTACTGGATTTCGAGACTGCTTTGGCGCGTTCCTGTAATGTTTATTTTTTTCATGTCGGAGAGCTTGTGGGCGCCCCGCTCATCGGCGCTTACGCGAAAGCTTTTGGGCTTAACCGGCCGACGGGCGTTGATCTTCCATTTGAAGCCAGAGGTAAATTAGTGACTAAGCCTGAACCGGGGGAGACATGGCATGCCGGAGACACCTTGAATTTGTCCATAGGCCAGGGGTATACGTTAACTACTCCTTTGCAGTTGACGGTCCTTATGGCTGCTGTTGCCAATGACGGGGTGATCTTGCGCCCTCGCGTTGTTAAGGCGGTGGGAGAAATTCGAGTGGCCCCCGAGGACCTTTCTAAAAGGCCCATTGTCCGTTTACGTGACGGGACCTGGCGCGTGGTGCAGGAAGGTTTAAAAAAAGTGGTGGACGATCCGCAAGGAACAGGCCATCTTTTAAAAGAAGTGCATGGATTGGAAATTTATGGTAAAACAGGTACTGCTCAAAGCGTGCGCGGCAAACCCAATCACGCGTGGTTTGTCGGGTATACCAGGTCTCCTAAAGAAAATATAGCTTTTTGTGTTTTCTTGGAATATGGCGGATCATCTGAGAATGCAGTGCAGATCGCCCGCGATCTGCTTTTAAAACTTCAGTCATTGCAAATTATTTAAGTGGGAGAAAGTCAATGAATAGGATATTTTGTCTATACCTGTTATTTTCTATCCTTTTTGCCGCGGGTGGTTTTGTTTTTGCCGACGGGTCCGCCCCTTCTTTGGCGGATCAAAAGATGGATGCCCAGCAGAAACGCCGTGAGATAGCGCACAGGCAGGCTGCGCTTTTTAGAGAAGCGGTGGATTGTTATAAGCATAAGAAGTATGCCCAAGCCGGGATCTTATTCGGCCAATTGGCCGCCCAGCATGATCCTCGCGGAGAGGTTTGGCTTAAAAAGGTAGACAGGACGATCAGTGTAGAGATGCTAAAAGCCCGCAAGGACGACCAAAAGCGTCAACTCCAGCGCCAAAAGGAAATGACGGAAGAATTAGACCTGCAGAAGCGTCTTTTTGAAAAGGGACGTTTGCCGCAAAAGACCCCATTAAACCCTCAGCTGGAAGCTGTCCATAAGCAATTAGAAGACAGCGTCGATGTCATGTATCAGGAGGCCGTGCGTTTGTACAACCAAGGACAATTTACAGCGGCCGCGGATAAATTTAAAGATGTTGACGGCATCCTTCCCGGTTATAAACGCACAAGCCAATATATGGATGAAGCTCAAAAGGAAATTGGGTCCGCTCCCCAAAAGGACGCTGTTTCCAAAGCATTGGATTTATTTGATCCTCATGTCCAATAGTCCCGCTTTCTCCAATCGTCTTATTCACGAAAAAAGTCCGTATCTTCTGCAGCACGCGCATAACCCTGTGGAATGGCATCCTTGGGGGAAGGACGCTTTCAACGAAGCCCGTGCCCGGGACAAGCCCGTATTATTGTCTGTCGGTTATTCCACCTGCCATTGGTGCCATGTGATGGCGCATGAAAGTTTTGAGAATAAAGATATCGCTCAAATGATCAACGATCATTTTGTGGCCATTAAGGTGGACCGGGAAGAAAGGCCGGATGTCGATCACATTTATATGACGGCTGTCACGGCCATGACCGGTCGGGGCGGATGGCCGCTGACCGTTTTTTTAACACCGAAGGGTGAGCCTTTTTACGGAGGCACATATTTTTCCCCGTATACTCAAGGAGCAAACGTTGGTTTTATAGATTTGCTGGACTCTGTTACGAAAGCTTGGGACACAGACCGTGAAAATATATTGTCTTCCAGCCGCCTGATCACTGAAAGTTTGCAAAAGCAGGCGCGTAGGAAAGCTTCCGGCGAAGTTTTGGATGAAACTCTTTGCGATAAAGCCTACCGGCAATTGAAAGAGCAATTTGACGCAATTAACGGGGGCTTTGGAGGCGCGCCCAAATTTCCGATGGGGCATAACCTGTCTTTTTTGTTACGTGTTTACAAGCGTTGCGGCGAAAAAGAGGCTTTGGACATGGCGGAGAAAACATTGACAGCGATGCTTCGGGGAGGTATTTGGGACCATTTAGGCGGAGGCTTCCACCGCTACTCAACGGACCAAGGTTGGCATGTGCCGCATTTTGAAAAAATGCTTTATGATCAGGCCCTGTTGTCCCGGGCATATTTGGAAGCCTATCAGGTAACCGGCAGGGCGGTCTATGCCCGCGCGGCGCGTGAAATTTTGGATTATGTTCTAAGGGAAGTAACTGACCCCGAAGGTGGTTTTTATTGTGCGCAAGATGCCGATAGCCCGGAGTCTGTCGGCGGACATTCCAAAGAAGGGGCGTTTTACATTTTTTCGCGATCTGAAATTGTGGAAACGCTGGGTGCTGATGCGGCGGAAGTTTTCAATTATTGTTATGCGGTGTCTCCGGAAGGCAACGCGTCTTTTGATCCTCACGCGGAATTTAAAGGAAAAAATATTTTATATTTGGCGCACGGAACAGAGGATGCGGCCAAGAAATTTCATAAACAAGTCCATGGGATCGAGCTTTTGCTTTCGCAGGCGCGGGCAAAGTTATTGGCACGGCGGGATCAAAGACCCCGTCCGCATTTAGACGATAAGGTTTTAACGGATTGGAATGGTTTGATGATGGCCTCTATGTGTTTTGGCAGCCGTGTTTTAGGCAAACAAAAGTACCGGCAGGCAGGCGCTAAAGCAGCTGATTTTATTTTGACTCATCTGATGGCCAACGGCCGTCTTTTGCACCGTTGGCGCAAGGGAGAGGCTGGTATTCCTGCTACTTTGGAAGATTACGCTTTTTTTATTTACGGACTGCTGGATGTTTACGAAGCCGCTTTCGAGGAAAAATATCTTGATATGGCTAAAACTTTAGCGGATGGAATGATCGATCTTTTTGCCGATAAAGAGGGAGGTTTTTATATGACCTCCAGTGACGCTGAAGGCTTGATCATGCGGCCTATGGAGGCGTATGATGGGGCTTTGCCATCGGGCAATTCAGTGGCCGCGTTGAGTTTGCTTAAGCTCTCCGTCCTGACTCAAAAGGCCTCGTATAAGTCTAAAGCTGCGGCTCTGCTGAGTTTTTTTTCGCCGTCCGTGGGGCAAAATCCGCATTCTTACGCGTTTTTGTTATCCGCCCTGGACTGGTATTTTCAAGGGGCTATGGAGATCACCTTGGAGGGGGCACTAGATGATCCGGCCATTGCCAAAATGTTAAAAATAATGTATAAGTATTTTATCCCCTATAAGGCCGTTAGATTTATACCGGCTAAGACTTTGGGGGCGCGTATTTGCTATCGGGGGACGTGTCATCCCGTGGTTGTCAGTCCGGATATTTTTGAAAAATTGTTATTGGGGATGTGATCTTATGACACAGTTTTTTATTTTTGCCTTATTTCTGATGGTATTGTTGGCGGGAGTTTTTTTCCTATTTTACTCCCCATCAAAATTATCCTTCTATAAAAATGGCGTCGGAAACCGATGTTTTTGATCCCCAGGAAAACACCAGCAGCAAGAGTACGCAGCAGGCAAGCGTGACGACTAGTAAAGGAATGATGCAGACTAATGAACAAACAAGCCAACTTGTGCAAAAACAAGAAGGTGTTTTGGCGCAAGCAAGCGATAGCAATGATAAGGATGTTTTGCAATTGAAAGCCCTGATGGCCCAATTCCAGGACCAGGGCCGTATTTTAACGCCCAACGGCCAGGATTTGACGGCCACAAACGATCAAGTGGTCAAAAACAGAAAAATAATTCAGGATCAAATGAATTTGGCCGCGTTGAATAATATTTTGATGGCGCAAGAGCTCAAGAACCGTGAGGCATCCCTTACGGATCAGTCAAAAATATTTCTTAATGCGGGTGTTGATGCCCGCCAGAAGGCCGAAGACCAAAATGAGTTAAACAAGCAGCGTGTTGCGGATATGATGCAGCGCCTTAAAGACCAGGAAAACCGGTAAATTCCAAAAAAATATGAAAAACATCAGGGCCATTTCTTTTAGTCTGATCGCCTTAGGTTTAATTGTCAGTGCCGGTATTTTTTTAGGGGCTTTTTATGCCAATGCGCATTTGCCTCAGATCACCCGTCAGGCTTCTAAAATTGTAGGCAGGCCGGTTACGATCGGGCACGCGGCTTTAGGTTTTTCTTTGGAAGGCATTACTTTGGATATCGGCCCTTTGGTCATTGCGGATGATGCGGCCGTAAGCCATCAGCCTTTTGCCAAGATCGACCGTGTGCGCTTGGGTTTGGATGTGGCATCTTTGATCAACCATCGGAAGATCCGTATTACCAGCGTTTTGCTGCAATCGCCTGAAATTCATATTATCCTTTCCCAGGAGGGCATCCTCAATGTCCGGAGTATCGGCGTCATAAGCTTGGCTGTCGGTCATAAGGGCAGTCTTGGCCGCGATCCCGGCGCTGGGATTATATCGCTGCCGCTGGAAGTTAAACCCGTCCCAAACGCGGTCATGCCCGTATTATCCATTAGGTCAATAAAAATACGAGACGCC
>CAYNGE010000007.1:0-12398 GCA_964396865.1 uncultured Planctomycetales bacterium | reverse complement strand
GACTTTCCCTTTGGATATTTGGGTGTCGGATATCAATGCCTCGATCGATGGTTTTTCACAAACAAAACCTTTCCGGCTGTCTCTTGAGGCATCAACTTGCAGCAATGTTCCTAATGTTCGTCTTAGCGCTGTGTTGTCTTTGACCGGAAAGGGGATAAGTATCAGTGATTTAACGTTTCATACGGATTTATCTCAGTTAGATTTAAATAAGGCCAAAGGCATTTCACCTGTGTTGTCTCATATCAGTTCGCCTGCGTCCGTTACGGGTTCCGGAGTGCCAACGCATATCACAGGGATCGTGTCCATACATTTGACAAATTTGGAGATCGGCGCTCCCGGCGTTTTGACTGCAAGCGGAGAAGCGGCCCTCACAGACTGTGTCATTGAACATTTCAATATAGTTAAAGAGGTTTTATTCTATACGCTCGGCACGATCCCGGGGCTCTTTGAAGTGGCGGGCAATTTCTTTAATGGGGTCTTAAATAACAAATTAGGCGGGGACAATACGATCATAGAGAAGGCGCGGGCCCAATTTTCCATTCAAAAGCATACTCTTTTTATCAAAGATTCATTGGTGCAAACCAAAGCTTTTGATTTTACCGCCAATGGCTCGGTGGATGGAGGATTAAATACAAGTTTGCAAACCATGCTGCGGTTAAATGAGGATGTTTCCGCTTCTTTGAAGGACAAGGTCAATATGCTGGGGTCTCTGATGGGTGACGATAAACGTATTGCCATCCCGGCGAGGCTAAGCGGTGTTTTCCCTCATTTAGAATATAAGCCGGATAAGGAATTTAGGAAAAAAGCCAAGAAGGCCTTTATGAAAGAAGGCCCCAAGCAAATTATCAACGATGTCTTAAAGAATCTTTTACAATGAAACAATGGGCTGTGGCAGGTATTTTATTGGTTGTAAGTCTCCTGGTCTATTGGCCCCATGCCAAAGCGGAGTTTGTTTTAGATGATCATTACACGATCGTCCGTAATCCCTTGATCAAGAATCCCGCTCTTTATGGTCAGATCTGGGCCTCCCGCTTGTTTGACGCAAATCTATCCTCGAGATACATCAAATTCGGTTATTACCGTCCGGTTTTGGAATCTTCATGGATAGCGGATTACCGTTTATTCGGATTAAAAGCCTCGGGTTTTCAATGGGGGAACCTTTTGATCCACGGACTTAATTGTTTTTTGATCTATATTCTTTTATCTTTGCTCTTTGTGTCAAACGCGCTTGCATTCGGCGCTTCTTTATTGTTTTGTGTCAATCCTTTTGGGGAGTGGGTGGTGCGTTATGGTACGGGCCGGGGGGATGAGTTAAGCTGCTTGTTTGCTCTGGCATCTTTGATATTTTTGCTCCGGGTTTTTAAGACCGGACGCAAGAGCGGCTATATCTATGTTTTTGTGTTCTGGCTTTTGGCCGCATTAACCCGGGAGGTCGCCTGTTCTTACGTTCTTTACGCTTTTTTGATTTATCGTTTTAATTCCCTTCCCCTTCGTGGGGAGGGTAAGGGAAGGGGGATTGATCGCTTTTGTTTTTGGTGGATCATCATCGGCATTTCTCCGTTATTGGTGCTGTGGCCGCTCATTCCAAAACTTGGGAATATTTTGAGCTGGCATGTATTGTATTTTGCTTCGGTGGGTCTTTGTTTGTGGTTGGCCCAGGCACGACCGGTCAAAGTCGGGATTCTGGCGGCTTTGTTTGCCGCTGTAAGTTTTTATCAGGGACGGTTTTGGACGACGGAAGAAGCGTTGTTGAGGCATACCCAAAGCCTTGAGTGGTGGCCGCATACGGTGGTATCCCAACAGCTGTTGATGAAATATGATGACGATATTCCCGCCATTGCCAAAGAAGCCTCTCGTGCGTCAGATCAGATGATCAAAGCCATGTGGTTGCGCCGCCTAGGGACCATTTATTTTTCCCTCGGCGATGCCTCCGGCGCCAAGCGCTATTTTAATGAAGCGCTGGCCATAAATCCCTTTGATGTGGATACGCTTGATGCCTACGCCGTGGTGTGTCTTGACAAAAAAGAGGACCTTCAAGGTTTGAATTTGTTGGATCGGGCCTTAGGGATCAACCCTGTTTATTCCGACACTTTAAAAAAATTAGGGATTTACTATTATCGCCATCGTAATTTCAATCAAGCGAGGTTCTTTTTAAGCCGTTGTCTTTTTCTTGATCCGGACCAGCCTCAAGTCCAAGAACTTCTGCGCTTGGCCCGGTATCAACCTTTGCAAGGTTTGCGTTAAGAGGAATACAAGGATATATTTTTGATAAGGCCTTTATATGCGTGAAAAGGGAGGTAACATGCCTTGTTCCGCGAGCTCTTCGGAGCTTAACATACGTCTGGATTCCAGGGAACGCTTCGTCAAATTTGATTTTGCCAAAATTCCCTGTTCACGCGCAATCGGCGGCGGCACGGGTTTATCCGAATTTTGTGCCGGAAAATCCCTGGAAGAAATACTCGATTTGGATTTCCGGATGCTGGTTTCGGTATTTAATTTTAATTCCGATGAGGAAAGTCAATTTATTTTGTATGTGCAATTAGACGCGCTTAAAGCCGCCATTGTAAAGTTTTTGGGTATTGAGCATCCATCGGCGGATAATGAGCGATGTCAGGTGACGGGCGTCCAACAGGGGGATGGGTTTACGGATATAACGTTTGTGATCTTGCCGCCTAAAGAATTTCCTAACATCCTGCCGCGCGGTTAAGTCGTTTCTTTTCCGTAGGCCATGAGCACCTTGCCGGTGCGGACCATTTCCACCACGCCGTATTTCTTTATGAGGCTCTCGAATTCGTCGAGTTGGGCGGTGGTGCCGGTCTGTTCGATGATGATATAGCCTTGGGCGGAATCATCGATACGGACATGGAATTTACGCGAATTTTTAGCCACAAACGCTTTGACCGCGGGAGAGCTTTTGGTTTTAAGCAAGGCCAATTCTTTTTCCACTGCATGGCCGGTATGTTCCTCGCAATGGATAACGTCGATGAGCTTATTGACATTTTTGATGATCTGTTCCAATGTCTCCCAATCACCCTTGGCAGTGATGGTCATGCGCGAGAATTTGGGGTTGACGGTAGGGGAGACGACCAGAGAATCGATATTATAACCGCGTTTGGCAAATACCAGCGCCAAACGCACCAGCACGCCCGGCTTATTGGTCACTAAGACACTGATAGTATGTAAGGAAGGTTTATTTGCCATTATGTAGACCCTGTTGGTTTTTCCATTTTGATCGCCGGTTGCTCTATGATCATATGATGCGCTGATTTACCGGCCGGGACCATGGGGAACACGTTATTTTCCTTAATGACTTCCGCCCGGATGACGCAGGGGCCCGGGTAGTTCATGGCCTCACGCATCACCGCTTCACAATGTTCAGCTTTATTCATATAAAAACCTTTAATGCCATAGGATTCGGCTAACTTCACGAAATCCGGATTGCCTTCCAAATCCACTCCTGAGAGACGGTTATCAAAAAATAATTCCTGCCATTGGCGTACCATGCCTAAGTATTTATTGTCAATGATGATCACTTTCACCGGCAGTTTATTTACAAATACCGTAGCTAGTTCATAGAGGGTCATCTGGAATCCGCCGTCGCCTACGATGGCCACCACCAGCTCCTTGGGGGCGGCAAACTGGGCACCGATGGCCGCGGGGAAGCCGTAACCCATGGTCCCGGCGCCGCCGGAGGACAGCCAATGATTGCCTTTCTCGGCTAAATAGAATTGCGCGGCCCACATTTGATGCTGGCCCACGTCGGTTGCGACAATAGCCTTCCCTTGAGTCACTTGATAGCACGTATCAATGACCTGCTGGGCGGTCAAACCGCCTCCTGTGTTATATTTGAGCGGAAATTCCTTTTTATAAAAGTCCAGTTCTTTAAGCCAATCCGCGGTGTCTAAAGGTTCAACGAATTTGGTTAATTCTTCCACCGCTTCTTTGGCATTACCCAAAACCCAGGCATCGGGTTTGACGATCTTGTTGATCTCGGCAAAATCCACGTCGATATGGAGTTTTTTGGCATTCACGCAAAACTCGCCGGGGTCCCCGTTAATACGGTCATCCCAGCGCGAACCGATGGACAGGATCAGATCACAGTTGATGACCGCCTTATTGGCATAAGCCGTGCCGTGCATGCCAAGCATGCCTAAGGACAATGGATGGGTTTCTGGAAATTCGCCTTTGCCCAACAAGGTGTTGGTCACGGGCGCTCTTAATTTTTCCGCTAATTTTTTAATGGCCGCTCCGCTGCGGGAAAGCACTGCTCCGTGGCCTACCAGTAATAAAGGCTTTTTACTGTTGTTCAAAAATTTGGCCATTTTGATAACATCGGCCTTATGAGGCGAGGGATTATCTTTTTTATATCCGGGAATATCCATTTCCGGGTCCAGGCTTTCGCCGTTAAAAGGTGCGGCTGTAATATTTTTAGGCAGATCGATCAGCACAGGCCCCGGGCGTCCGGTCTGGCAGATGTGCCAGGCTTCTTTAATGATACGGGGGATATCGTTGGTGTTTTTAACCAGATAACTGTGCTTGACTATGGGCATGCTGATGCCAAAAATGTCTGCTTCCTGAAAAGCGTCTTTACCAAGCATGGTGCTTAGGGTCTGTCCGGTTAAAACAATGATGGGCACTGAATCCATCATGGCTGTCATAATGCCGGTGACGGTATTTGTAGCTCCCGGACCCGAAGTCACCAGAACGACGCCGGGTTTACCGGTAACGCGCGCATACCCGTCGGCCATATGGGCGGCCCCTTGCTCGTGGCGGGTCAAAATAAATTTGATCTTAGAACCCACCAGGGCATCGAAGAGGGGAATGGCGGCTCCGCCCGGCAAGCCCCAAATATACTCAACGCCAAAATTTTCCAGGCATTTGATCAGGGCTTCTGCGCCGTTGATGGGTTTTTTAGACGGCATTTTTGTGATGGTTTTATTCATAGGTCCTTTTAATAAAGTCCATATATTACCATAAACCTAATGGGCTGCCAAATTCTTCTTTAGCCACTCGATAATAGCCGAAGATTCATACAAAGCTTGTGTCCCGATAAGCAGGCAGGGTACTTGGGATTTACCGCCGATTTTGATAAGCTCATCGCGGTATGCGGGATCCTCATGGATGTCTTTCAAAGGCACTGTGATGTTGGCAGACTTAAGATAATCCTTCACTTTTTGGCAATAGGGGCATCCAACAAAATGGTATAAGGTCAATTTAGGCATAATAAAATAAGGTTTGGGAGGGTATTAATGCGAATGTTTAGGTTTTTCTTCCCGGTTTGCATGCCACACAAAGCCTAAACCAATAAACAGTATTAATAAACATGCAATAAGCATAATCATTTTTTTTTCTCCTTGTAAGCTATTAATTATTATAACAGCGATGAAGAAAAAGACAACAGCCATCATGCCGCATCCGATCCGTAACGGCATCGGTAGTTCCTTGAAGAAATAACTGGCAATACCAACTGTCACGATGGCCTTATTTAGATCTCCAAAATAGTTTGCCACAAAGCCCTGAACTTCTGTTTTGTTATTGGTTGGCACGAGAAACTCCTTTCGCTTTTGATCCGTTGGCGAAAGTAGTTGGGGGGGCTACGGCAGATAGAACGGACGAGAATTAATAGATCATTTTATCATTTTTTCAATAAAATCAATGATTTTTTCCTCCAGCTTAACATTGTATAAACGGTTTATTTCCTGCAGACAGGTCGGTGAGGTGACATTGACTTCAATGAGATGATCCCCGAGGATGTCAATGCCCACAAAATAAAGCCCCAGTTTTTGCAGATGAGGCTTAAGGATGCCGATGATCTCCTTATCGCGGGCATTGACGGTCGCGGGCATGGGTTTGCCGCCGGCAAAAAGATTGTTGCGGTGTTCTCCCTCTTCGTGCATACGCAGCATGGCGCCTAAAATCTCACCATCCAAGAGCAGGATACGTTTGTCCCCGTTTTTAGATTCGGGAACATATTTTTGCAGGATGATCATTTTACTGTAGCGCACGGTCAATGTTTCCAGGATGACCTTGGTGTTGGTATTGCCTTCTTCGATATGGAATACGGATTGTCCGCCAAAGGCATCGGTCGGTTTGGCTATGATATTTTTATGCCTGCCGATAAATTCCAGCAGATCGTGTTTATTAGCAGAGATGATGGTTGCAGGCACAATATCTGTAAATTGGGAGGCCCATACTTTTTCATTGACGGTGCGTATGCCTGAAGGACTGTTGACGACCGCAATGTTTTTGGGTAGATGGTCCAGCAGCCAGGTGTTTGCTAAATATTGGGCGTCTACCGGCGGGTCAGGGCGGATGAAGACCGCGTGAATGTCATCCTGGCGTAACGTCAAGGTCTGTTCTTTAATGAACGGCTGGCGCGCTTGCGGCTGAGGGATGACCTTGGTGACATGAAAGGATATCTTACCTTCGATCAGGCTTAAGCCGTCCTCGGGCAAGAAAAAGACCTCGTGGCCGCGGCGGTGAGCGCCTAACATCATCATGAAGGTGGTGTCTTTTTCAAAAATAACTGTTTCCAAAGGGTCCATTAAAAAAAGAAATTTCATTTTAGTCCTTTGTTTGTGGTAAAGCGGGGATCCAGGCCCATGATCTCTTCTCCCGCGGCGATGCCCGCGATGCGCCCCAAGATGCGGTAGATGTCAAAAATATTCAGATTGTGTTTAACGCCGCAGTCTTTGCCGTATTTATCCAGATGCGGGCACATTTTTTGAAAACCCATGCCGCCGGGGGAGTTTAAGTTTTCGCGCGGGCTTTTGCTGGTATGATAACGGTAAAACCCGCCGACGAAATTATTATCAATTTGATAGACACATACTTCGCAGGGATTGTTCTCGAAGCGATGGATGGTGGGTACTCCTTCTTGCAGCAAAAAGCGGGTGATGGTCTGGGCGTCTTTGCCGCGTAGCAGGTCATTGCGCTTTTTGCGGTTTAACTCCAGGATCTCTCCGGGGTCTTCAACGGGGACCACTCCCATGCCGTAAGTGCCGGAATCAGCTTTGATAAAAATAAAGGGTTTATTGTTAATGTTATATTCCCGGTATTTATTTTGAATGTCTTCAAAGAGTTTGACGGCCGCCTGGTGGAGGCGCGCAAGGTCAGCTTCCGCGTTGACATCCACGTGGTCTACAACTTCATAAAGGCAGGAAAATTGCCAGGGGTCAAGACCGACGGTATAAGCGAATTCTTTCATCAAGGCATTGGTGTGGCGAAAATGTTCGGACTTAAGCCGCGCATGCCAGCCCGCGTAAATGGAAGGGAAGACAGGTATTTTGATCTCTTTTAACTCTTCGGGAATTCCGGCGGAGAGGTCATTGTTCATAAGGATAAGGTCAAAATCCGCGTCATTTTGTTTGATCTTTTCCAAGACCCGTTTGAAACAATAGACTTTAACGCTCTGGCCTGAAGCGGTTTTCAATTCAACGGGACTAAAACCATGTTCACATAAAGAAGGGTCATGGGTAAAGAAAGCGGCAATTTTAGTTTGAAAGCCCGCTTTGACGATAATTTCCTGCAGGATGCGGACGTTTTCCAGATACCAGGTGTTGCGCGTATGTTCTTCAGCGATGATCAGAATATTGGAGGCGTCTGGGACGCGCCTAAGGATGGCTTTCTTAATAAGGTCTTCCGCATCTGCCAACCCATGTTCACAGAGATTATTAAAACCCGCGGGAAAAAGATTGGTGTCCACCACCGCGATCTTAAAGCCCGCGTCACGGATATCTACGGATGTATAAAAGGGAGTGTAGAGTTTTTCACGGGACGAGAGCCATTGATGGACTTCATCCTGCTGTCTTTGGATGCAGGGGAGGCTTATCGTTGTTGTGAAGTTTTGGTCGACGGTTATTTTCGCCATAGGACCACGTCGGTAAGCTGTATGTTCTTACGGCCATTATACCTTATTTTTCCAGATATTTCTGCAATCGCTTAATGACACCATCAAGCGTAGTCAATTGCATCAATTCGCTTCGCAGGCGCGTGATATTGGGCAATCCTTTAAGATAACCGGTATAATGTTTACGGAATGTCAAAACACCGTACTTTTCACCTTTATGCTCCACGTTTAATTTTAAATGTTCGATGCATACCCGGATCTTTTCTTCCATGCCGGGCTCCGGGTCAAGTTTGCCGCTTGCCAGAAAATTTTTGGTTTGTTGAAAGATCCATGGGTTGGCAATAGCGCCCCTGCCGATCATGATCCCGTCACAACCGGTTTCGAGCATAACTTTAACATCTTCAGGGCAGGTGATATCTCCGTTGCCGATTACGGGGATATGGATCGCTTTTTTAATCTTTTCCAGCCATGACCAGTCGGCAAGGCCGTTGTGCGCCTGCGCGCGTGTACGGCAATGTAGGGTCAAGGCTTTTGCACCTGCGGCTTCTATCATTTTAGCGACATCTAATATCACAATGCTTTGCTCATCCCAGCCCAGACGGGTTTTGACCGTAACAGGCAGTTTCGTTGCCTTGACCGTGGCTTTGACGATCTTTTCTAACAGGGGCAGATCACGCAAAAGCCCGGCGCCTTCATTGCGGGCGGCATGATTCTTGACCCAACAGCCGCAATTGATGTCAATAAGATCGGGTTTTAATTTTTCAATGGCTTGCGCCGCGCCGGCCATGGCCTCTGAACGCGCGCCGAAAATTTGAATGGCCACAGGCCGTTCTTCTTCGACAATTTTGATTTTTTCCATGACACGGGGAATATCACGGACAATACCTTCGCAAGAGGTGAATTCCGTGTACACGATGTCTGCCCCAAGGCGTTTGCAGATCAAACGAAAGGGCAGTTCCGTGACATCTTCCATGGGAGCCAGGCACAAGGGTTTTTCTATATTAATAGGACCGATTTTCATAGGCGCCCCATTATAGCGAAATTATTTCATGATGCAAACTGAACTGTGGGGCCCCTTTTTTCAACTTGTTTACCTTTTGTAAGCTTTGGTTTATAATTGTGTCATGAAACAGCGCGTTTCTTTTTACACATTCGGGTGCCGGTTAAATCAGTCGGAGACGGCTTTTCTTCAGGATTCTTTGGAGGCCAACGGCTATCAAGTAGTGGACATTAAAAGCCCGTCGGATATTGTAGTCATCAATACCTGTACGGTGACACAAGGAGGGGATGCCGACACCAGCTATCTGGTACGCAAGATCAATCGTTTAAATCCTTGCGCCCGTATTGCCTTGGTAGGCTGCCAGGCTCAGATACAAAAAGAGCAATTAGCCCTTTTGCCTAATGTGCGCTGGGTTGTCGGTAATGGCCGCAAAATGGATTTGGTGTCGGTATTTAATGAAAATCCTAGCCCTCAGGAGTGTTCGGTCATTACGCCGGCGATCGGGCGCGAAGCTTTTAGTCTGCCGTCAGTCTCTAAGGACCGTGATCATACGCGGGCCATTATCAAAATTCAGGACGGTTGCGATTTTTTCTGTTCCTTTTGCGAGATCCCTTTTGCCAGAGGCCGCGCCCGCAGCCGTGTATTTGAAGACATTTTAACCCAAGCCAATGCTCTCATCGCTTTCGGGCACAAAGAGTTGGTTTTAACAGGCATTAATATCGGGACCTATGCTTATCAGGACAAAACCCTGATGGATGTTATCCAAGCGCTTGAAGGGATTGCGGGGCTACAGCGGGTGCGTATATCTTCCATCGAGCCTACCACTATCAGCCCTGTGATATTTGGCATGATGGGCGCGGGGCATAAACTTTGCCGCCATTTGCACATTCCTTTGCAAAGCGGCGATGATGAGATCCTGCGGGGCATGAAGCGTCAGTATACCACTGATGAATTCAGCGCTCTTGTCCGTCAGGTGGGCGCAGTGCCTCAGATATGTATCGGGACCGATGTGATGGTGGGCTTCCCCGGCGAAAGCGACGCTCATTTTGATAGGACCGTAGAGTTTTTAAAAGAATTGTCTGTTCATTATTACCATGTGTTTAGTTATTCTCCCCGGCAAACGGCCAAAAGCCGCTTGATGGAAATTGCCCCGCCTCACACGATCCGGGAGCGCAGCAGGATCCTGCGTGATTTAAGCTGGGGCAAACGTCGTTTATTCTATGAGTCTATGCTTGGAATCACCCAATTTGTTTTGTTTGAAAAGCAAAAAGAGGATGGGTGGTTTAGCGGCTTTACGGATAATTATGTGCGGGTCAAAGTCAAAGCGTCTTCTGATTTATTTAATCAAATTCTTCCTGTTCGTCTGCAGCGTATTGACGGGCAGGCGGTTTTGGGGGAGCTTGCGTGATGGGCCCCAAGCGCCGGTTTAAATATTGTGTTTATATGGTGGAGTGTAAATATGGGACATATTATACCGGCTGGACTAATGACATAAAAAAACGGATGGAGGCGCATAATAACGGAACGGGTGCCAAATATTTGCGGGGCAAGGGGCCTGTCCAATTAGTTTTTAAAAAGGGATATACAACAGCCCGAGAGGCGCAATGCGAGGAATGGCGTATCAAGAGACTGACCCGACAACAGAAAGAAGCATTGGTCAATGAATAAACGTTTAGAATGGTTTTTATTGATCGTTCTGGCCGCGGCCGGTATTTTGTTATGGTGCCGGTTTTCCCTGCCGCGTTATCAAGCCATTGACCTCTCCGTCAACCAGGCCAAAGCCATTGTTCTGGCTCAAAAGTATTTGAGTGCCCAGCGTGGTTTGGATGCCGGCGGGTTTAAGTCAGCGGCGGTGTTTAATGTGGATGAAGACACGGACCGTTATTTGCAAAGAACTTTGGGTATCATCCCTTCCCAGAAACTGTTAAAGAAACTGCATTATGATCTGTTTTTCTGGGTCGTCCGTTTTTTTAAAGAAAAACAAAAAGAAGAATTCCGGGTTGTTGTCAGTTCCGCAACAGGTGAGGTCACGGGTTTTTCCCATACCATCCAAGACACAGCTTTCCGTCCCTTCGTTGATAAAGATAAAGCCCGGCAGCATGCGATCGACTTTTTGGAAACTCATTTCGCCTTTGATCCTTCCCGGTATATTCTTCACGGTGAGGATGTCAAAAAATTTGACAACCGTCTGGAATATTCCTTCAGTTGGCAGGCCCGCGATATGGACATCCCTTGGGATAAAACCAAAGAGAAGGGCTATGCTAAACTTCTGACTAACGTGACGGTGTCGGGCGATGAGATCCTTATGTTTAACAAGCAGCAGTTTGAGATCCCCGACGGGTTTAACCGCTATGTCGATAATCTTAAACAGATCGGCGAGAGCCTCATCCTGGTATTTCGCCTGATATACCTGGCGCTTATGACGATGGCCATCGTGGTCGTTGTCAATCGTAAGCATCAGGTGGTCGCCCGCAATGTAAGGCCTTTTTATATCGCCCTTGGGGTCGGTATTTTTGTTTTGATGGCCCTTGATGTAATAAACGGTTATCAGTCTCTCTTATTTGATTATCCCACCACCCAGTCCTATGGGGATTATGTTTTCAGGCAGCTTATTGAGAATTTTATCGGGCCCTTTTTCATTGCGGTTGGTTTTGTTTTACCGGCTTTGGGCGGCGAATCTCTACGGTTTGAAGCGGCACCGAAAAGAACAACAGGGGGTTTTTTAAGTCCGTTGTTATCTTCTTTTTGTTCACGCCCCATAGCCGGTCAAATTTGCGTTGGATATTTAGCGGCAGCAATGATTTTGGGAATGCAGGCCTTTGTTTATCATTTAGGTTATAAGTATTGCGGGGTTTGGGAGGAGCTTTCTTGGCTGGCGCAGGCATCCACGGCCATGGTGCCGGCATTTACAGCGCTGGTCATTGGTTTTCAGGCCTCTTTTTGCGAGGAGGCCATGTTTCGTTTATTTGCCATTAATTTATTGAAGAGATACGGTTTTCCAGCGGCCCTGGCCGTAGTTTTAACTGCCGCAATGTGGGGTTTTGGGCATACAGGATATGAAATTTTTCCCATGTGGTTTAGAGGCGTCGAAGTCACCTGTATAGGGATCATGATGGGATTTTTTTATTTACGCTATGGTTTGGTGACGGCCATCGCCGCGCATTTTTTGATAGATTCATTTTTAACGGGACTGCCGTATTTATTAAAACCTCATGCCTCTTTTGATTTTTATAGCAGTTCGGCGGTGGTTGTCTTACCGCTATTTTTAGCTTTGATCGCTTTTATTGTCAATAGATCGGCTCAGGAACGGCCTTTGAGCCTGCGATTTAATGCCCAACAGAATTTTAATTATAGATTGTTGGAGGAATTATGCCGTTCTAAAACCCCTGAACAATTAGCGGTCTTGAAAAAAGACTTGGTTTACCATGGCTGGGATGCGGCGATCGTTGATCGTGTTTTTGAGGGAAAAAATTAGGCCCCCATGGGCGGAGGGCGTATTTATCTTACAAATATCAAACTATAAAGAAGCACGCAAAGGACGATTGAAGT